>NZ_JBFGZY010000065.1:0-20611 GCF_041586535.1 Psychromonas sp.
CTGATAAAATTGAAAAATGTCGCGATCGCACACTTCGTGTGCGTTACTGAAGGTAAGATTGGCCTTGGAATCATGATAAAATCCAAGACCGAACTGAGGGGGTACTAAAAATACGCTGTTTCTGGATGAGAACTAGCTATATTATTTTATTCAACATCTAAATTAGCTAAATATTTATTAGCGTTTTCTAATTCATTTTATTATAATCTTTTTATAAACTGTAGCCAGCGAGGAACAAAAAATGACAATTGAAAATGGCGTTAGGATAGTAGCGGGCTCTATGATTTTGTTTTCCGTTATATTAACTCAGTTTGTTCACCCCGGTTTTATATGGTTCACCGTATTTATCGGCCTGAATTTGCTACAGAGTGCTTTCACCGGAATTTGTCCGGCTACTTTTTTGCTAAAAAAATTTGGTTGTAAATAACAGTTTCCGGACTATATAAATAATTTTTATATAGTCCGGAGTATCAGGTGGATGACGTTGCCGGTATGGTATCGGCAACCGACCCGCACGTCGTTTCACTAAAGATGCACAACTTATTAACTTTGAAAGTGGTTTTTATCTCATCAGATAAGTAACAGAGCACTTTTAAACTTCCCTTTTTATTACCTGTTTTTCAATTTGATGGAGTTCATAATGACAAAAATTGTAATCGTCGGTGGTGTGGCTGGTGGTGCCTCTGCGGCTGCCCGTGCCAGACGCTTAAGCGAAGAAGCTGAAATCATAATGTTTGAGCGTGGAGAGTTCGTTTCTTTTGCGAATTGCGGATTACCCTATCATATTGGTGGTGATATCACAGAAAGAAGCAACCTGCTTCTTCAGACGCCACAAAGCTTCCTGGCGCGTTTTAATGTTGATGTTCGCACTATGAGCGAAGTGGTCAGCATCGATAAAGAAAACAAATCTGTCACTGTTAAGAATCTGCTCGACGGTTCACAATACAGCGAAAGTTACGACTTTCTGGTATTAAGTCCGGGCGCGGCACCTGTTGTTCCGCCAATTCCAGGGATAGATAACCCGATTACACACTCCCTGCGTAATATTCCAGATATGGACAAAATTCTTAATACCATCAAGATGAACCGTCCTGAACACGCCACTGTTGTTGGTGGTGGCTTTATCGGATTGGAAGTGATGGAAGCATTGCATCAGCTGGGAATTAAAACCACCCTTGTCGAACTTGCGGATCAGGTGATGACGCCTGTAGATCGTGAGATGGCAGGTTTTGCCCATGCAGAGATTAAGAGCCGCGGTGTGGAGCTGCGCTTAGGGGTTGCACTGGAAGTGGTAGAATATCATCAGGAAGCACATGTTCCGAATTTAGAAAGTGGTGAGTCTGAAGCGCACGCGCACATTCAGGGTCACCTCAACCTTACCCTGAATAATGGCGATAGGATTAAAACAGAGATGCTGATAATGGCCGTGGGAGTCCGTCCTGAAATTAAACTCGCTCAGGAGGCGGGCCTTAAGATTGGCGATCTTGGCGGGATCTGGACAAACCCGAACATGCAGAGCAGCGATCCTTTTATTTATGCGGTAGGTGATGCAGTTGAAGAAGCTGACTTTGTTACCGGTAAAGCGACGATCGTTCCGCTGGCGGGGCCGGCGAATCGTCAGGGACGTATGGTTGCAGACAATATCTTTGGCCGCGAAGAAACCTATCAGGGTACCCAGGGAACAGCAATATGTAAGATCTTCGATTTAGCCATCGCTTCTACAGGTAAAAATGAGAAAGCACTAAAACGTGAAGGTATTGCCTATAAGAAAGTGTATGTGCATGTGGCCAGCCACGCCAGTTACTACCCCGGTGCTGAAATTATTTCGTTTAAGATGCTCTATTGTCCGAATAGTAAAAAAATTCTCGGTGCTCAGGCAGCGGGTAAAGATGGCGTTGATAAACGTATCGATATTATGGCCGTTGCACAGCGCGCGGGGATGACCATAGAGCAACTACAGCACCTTGAGCTTACCTATGCGCCACCATATGGTAGTGCAAAGGATGTCATAAATCAGGCTGCTTTTGTGGCTAATAATATTGAAAACGGTGATTTGAAAGCTATCCACTTTGATGAACTGGATAGCCTGACAGATCAGCAACTGATTCTTGATGTCAGAACAGCTGCAGAAATTGAGAAATTTGGCACGTTGGAAGGGGCTATTAATATTCCTGTGGATGAACTTCGTCCGCGCATCAGTGAGCTTCCGAAAGATAAGGAGATAATCATTCTCTGTGCTGTTGGTTTACGTGCTAACGTTGCATACCGCCAGCTGGTCAATAATGGTTATAAAGCGCGTAATCTGCTCGGCGGATACCGTACTTATAGCTTCGCCAAAGCCTGATTCAGCCACAACCTGAAACAGAGATCTTGATAGCGGCTGGCGGTCAATTGCCGTCAGCCGTTATAATATCAGGCAAAGCGTGTATTTAAATGCGCAATGATTGCTGATGACTCATATAACCAGGTTACCTGCCCACCTTCTTCAATACGCAGGCAGGGTACCTGTATTTTGCCTCCCTGCTCCTGCAACACAGCTTTATGATCTGCTTGTTTAGCATCTATCGTATTGATATTTAAAGCCTGACGACGCATTGCCCGACGCACTTTCACGCAGAATGGGCATGCTTTGTATTGATAAAGCTGCATATTTTGTGTCTGTGCATCTATCTCTACTTGCTCCTGAAAATCGCGTTTGCGTTTTTTAGGGGTAAAGATAAAGTTAAGTAATAAAATAATTCGACCTAAAATCCAACGAATGACGAACATTGCACACCTCATTTTGTTATAATTTTGTCACTATGTTGTTAACGGGTTGGAAGTGTAACCGAAAGGTTGTTATCAGCAAAATTAACTTTTTATATAATCGGGATTAACAGCATGGGTAATATTAAGTCACCTTGTATTGCGGCTTGTTCATTAAATAAAGACAAAGTTTGTCTGGGCTGTTTTCGCAGTCTGGCAGAAATTTCCCTGTGGGGGCAGGCTGATCAAGAGCAAAAAATCAAAATACTAAACAACAGTAAACTGCGCCAAAAGGGCAGCTTCGTGCTGACTAAGGTCATAACAGATGAATAAGAGTATCAGTATATTAGGTAGCGGTTGGTTGGGATTTCCGTTGGCAAAGCAATTAACATCAGAGTTTGAAAAAGTTAATATTTCCACCCGCTCAGAAGAAAAATCAAAGCTGTTAGAAGGGGTAGGATTGCGGCCATTTATTATTGATATGCAAAACCTGAAAAAGAATATACAGTCGTTTTTACAGACCGATACCTTAATTATCAATGTGACCGGCAAAGATATTAATGCCTTTAAAAACCTGATTAGCGAGATTGAAAAATCACCCGTTAAAGAGGTGTTATTTATCAGTTCAACGTCGGTTTACCCGGAACATAGCGGTTTGTGCAGGGAATCACGGCCCCTGGATATCAGCAGTCACCCATTGCTCGAAATTGAAGCCTTATTTCAGCAGAATACACATTTTAAAAGCACAATATTACGCTTTTCAGGTTTGATTGGCGGTAAGCGTCATCCGGGACGATTCTTTGCAACAGGCAAATCTATCAGGCTGGCAGAAGCCGGAGTGAACCTGATCCACCTTGATGATTGTTTAGCCATTATCGCTATTATTGTCAAGCAGCATGTTTTTCCTGAACTACTCAACTGTTGCGCAGATACTCACCCTCGTAAGGTCGATTTTTATACGGCGAATGCTTTAGCGCTGGGACTGCCAAAACCCCAAATCAGTTCAGAAAACAGACAATCCAATAAAATAGTCAGCAACGAAAAATTGAAAAAACGTCTCAATTATCAATTTATTCATGGTGATCTAATGCAGTTGGATGCCCGTAAAGATTATGATTTAAATTAGCACGGTTGTTGACGTGCTCAAGGGTAAGCTTGGATTTTTTCTTACCCCCCTATTTATTCAATAATCAGGAAGCGGAAGATTTCTGTGTTTCCACCACCTGTTTTTTAGAGTTGAATTTTAAATAATAACCATGATTTAAATCAGGTTATAGCCAATAACATTAGTTACAATGTGGTTTATTTAAGGCTTTTGTGATTTAGATCACTCTTTTTTTTTGTTTTTTCGCTGGATAGTGCGAACAACTCCCATTTACATGATTTCGATCAACTTCATTTTACTTGACTGCTTTACTCTGCCTTGGATTAATCTTTATTAGGTGATGAGGAAAATAATGAGTAAACAAAAGCTAGTTATAATTGGTAACGGCATGGTCGGACATCGTTTTGTTGAAGACTTTGTTGAAAAAGCAGATCTTAATCTATTCGAAATTACAATATTCTGTGAAGAGCCTCGCGTCGCTTATGACCGTGTGCACCTGTCTTCTTATTTTTCTCATCATACAGCCGAAGAGCTTTCTCTGGTTAAAGAGGGTTTTTACGAAAAGCATAATATTAAAGTATTAATTGGCGAACGGGCATTAACCATTAATCGCAGCGAAAAAGTGATCCATTCACAAAATGGACGTGCTGTTTATTATGACAAACTAGTGATGGCAACGGGCTCATACCCTTGGGTGCCGACCATTAAAGGTAATGAAAGCAAAGACTGTTTTGTTTATCGCACCATTGAAGATTTAAATGCCATTGAAGCGACTGCGCGCCACAGTAAAAAAGGTGTGGTTGTTGGTGGTGGTTTGTTAGGCCTGGAAGCCGCTGGTGCGCTTAAAGCGCTTGGTGTCGAGACCCATGTTATCGAATTTGCACCGGTATTGATGGCTGAGCAGCTGGATCAGCAGGGCGGAGCGATGCTGCGCCGTAAAATTGAAAGTATCGGGGTGAATGTTCATACCGGTAAAAATACGCTGGAAATCATCCCGTCAGGAGAAACTGCGCGCAACACCATGAAGTTTGCCGACGGTACAGACCTGGAAGTGGATTTTATTGTGTTTTCAACGGGTATCCGTCCGCAGGATAAATTAGCCAAACAATGTGGTTTGGTGACTGCCGGCCGTGGCGGTATCGAGATTAATGATCAATGTGTGACCTCTGATCCGGATATTTTTGCTATTGGCGAATGTGCTTCCTGGAATGAAAAATTCTTTGGCCTGGTCGCACCTGGCTACAGTATGGCTAAAATAGCCGCTGATACCATACTCGGCCGCGAAAATGCGTTCACCGGCGCAGATATGAGCGCTAAATTAAAACTGTTAGGTGTTGATGTTGGCAGTATTGGCGATGCGAATGGCCGTACACCTAACTGTCAAAGTTATGTCTATGTGGACGAAAACAAGTCAGTCTACAAACGTATTATTGTTTCTGAAGATGGTAAGTTATTATTGGGTGCCGTGTTGGTTGGTGATACGGAAAGCTACAGTGACCTGCTGCAGTACAAATTAAATGCCATTGAACTGCCCAAGCACCCGGATTCATTAATTCTTCCTGCCCATGCCGGCGCCAGTTCTGGCGGGTTAGGCGTTGATGCACTGCCGGAAACCGCACAGGTATGTTCCTGTTTTGACGTAAAGAAAAGTGATATCGCTGATGCGGTTGCCGCTGGTCATACGACTATTGGCGCGATTAAAAAAGAAACGGGTGCCGGTACAGGTTGCGGTGGCTGCGTACCATTAATCACTCAGGTGTTAAATGCTGAATTGAAAAAACAGGGTGTTGAAGTTAAGAATCATCTCTGTGAGCATTTTGAGTACTCCCGTCAGGAACTCTTCCACCTGATCCGTATTGAAGGTATTAAAAGCTTCAAAGAGTTATTAAGCAAATATGGCAAAGGTTACGGCTGTGAAGTATGTAAGCCAACAGTGGGATCAATTTTAGCGTCCTGCTGGAATGGTTACGTTTTGTCCAAAGAAAATAACGGCCTGCAGGATACCAATGATATTTTCCTCGGTAATATGCAGAAAGACGGTACCTACTCGGTTATTCCGCGTATGGCGGGCGGTGAAGTCACTCCCAAAGGCCTTGCTGTTGTGGCAAGCGTTGCCGAGCAATACCAGCTTTACACTAAAATTACCGGTGCGCAACGGATCGGTCTGTTCGGTGCTCATAAAGGTGATTTACCGGATATCTGGAAACAGCTTATCGATGCCGGTTTTGAAACCGGACATGCTTACGCGAAATCTCTGCGTATGGTAAAAACCTGTGTCGGCAGTACCTGGTGCCGCTTCGGTGTGCAGGACAGTGTTGGTTTAGGCGTAGAGTTAGAAAACCGTTACAAAGGGTTACGTACACCGCATAAAATGAAATTTGGTGTTTCCGGTTGTACCCGCGAGTGTGCTGAAGCACAAGGTAAAGATGTTGGTATTATCGCAACGGATGCAGGCTGGAATCTGTATGTTTGTGGTAACGGCGGTATGAAACCTGAGCACGCTAAACTGCTGGCCAGTGATTTAGATAAACAGACCCTGATTCAGTACCTGGACCGCTTTATGATGTTTTATGTGCGCACTGCGGATAAATTGACCCGGACTTCTGTCTGGTTACAAAATCTCAGCGGCGGCATTGAATACTTACAGGAGGTGATTGTTGATAACAAACTGGGGATTAATGACCAGCTGGAAAAAGAGATGCAGGCGGCAATAGAAAGTTACCAATGTGAGTGGGCGGCAACCTTATCGGATCAGGAGCAGTTGCAACGCTTCGCGCACTTCATCAACAGTGACGCACAAGACGACAATGTTGTCTTTACCCCTGAACGCGGTCAAAAACGTCCTGCATTTGTTGACGAAAAAGCACCTGTATATGCAATTAATCTGGAGGAAGCGTAATGAGCAAGTGGATTAAAGTCTGTGAACTAAACAAAATTTTTCCGGCGACCGGGGTCTGCGCACTAGTCGATGGCAAACAGGTGGCAATTTTCCGCCCAAGTGAAGAAGAGCAGGTTTACGCTATTAATAATATGGATCCCTTTGCACGATCTAACGTTTTGTCGCGCGGTTTGATTTGTCAGCATGAAGAGCAGCTGTGGGTGGCATCACCTCTTAAAAAGCAGCGTTTTAACCTGATTGACGGCTCCTGCCTGGATAACGATGAGGTCAGCGTTGAAGCCTATAAAGCCCGGGTTGCTGAAGGCTTTGTGGAAGTGCATCTGTAAACGCTTCTGCTATTAAGATGTTCGCGGGCTGTGATAGTGAATCCTGCCCGTGAACTATAAAAATATCTGTAACTGCTTTGCCCCTTTTTTTGGGGGGGATGTGTAAAAAACACACAGGTCAGACGCTGAGTGGTTACAAATATTTTTAAAAAACTAAGGAAAACAACATGTACGCAGACAGCATAATAAAATGTTCAGCAACCGCAGCGCGGATCGTCAAATTTGCCAGAACGGATAAACTAGGATTTATGATCAGCTCAGCAATGGCAGGTGCTTACGTTGGCTTAGGTATTATCTTAATCTTCACTTTGGGTAATATTGTAGATCCGGCGATTCGCCCAATTGTGATGGGCTCATTCTTTGGTATCGCATTAACACTGGTTATTATTGCCGGCTCGGAGCTGTTTACCGGGCATACGATGTTTTTAACCTTTGGCGCGTTAACTAAAGAGATCAGCTGGAAAGATAAATTTACCGTATTACCGCAAACCTGGATAGGTAACCTGTTAGGCTGCATCGCCTTGGCGGTTATATTTATGTACGCTGGCGGCGGTAAACTGATGGGCTTTGAAGATAGTCTTATTCACAAAGTGGCATTAGCTAAAACATCTGCCCCGGCAATGGTTTTATTTGCTAAAGGTATTTTATGTAACTGGTTAGTTTGTTTAGCGATCTGGATGTGTGTGCGTACTGAGGGTACGGGCCGTTTCATCGCTATCTGGTGGTGTTTAGCTGCCTTTATTGCCTGTGGTTACGAGCACAGTATTGCTAATATGACTATTTTTGCAATTTCTTACTTAGGTGACTCAAAAGAAGCCTTCACATTGGCGGGCATTGGTCATAACCTGCTATGGGTTTCTCTCGGTAATCTATTCAGTGGGGCGCTGTTTATGGGAGCCGGATACTGGTTCTCAACGCCCAAAGCGGATCGCCCTGTACTCGCCGGAACAAATGCAGCAGCAGTGGCGAAAGATGGAACAGAGCAACTCTCAGCTAAAGCCGTTTAATAAATATTGTAAATTTTAGAGTAAAAAAAAGGGGCTGTGCATTGATATGCACAGCCCCTTTTTTATAAGGTGAAATTGTTATTTTGCTGTCATATCAATAAATAACCAGACCATATAAGCGATATAAGCGGCCAACAATAACCCTCCTTCAATGCGGCCTAAACGGCCGGTTTTACCTTTCCGCCAGGTGATGGAGAAAATCATCAGGGCAACCGTCAGGCCGATCATCACCGGGTAATCACGAATTAATACTTCAATATCAAAGCTGTCCGGATGAATTAATCCTGGCAATGCCATCACGCCGAGGATATTAAAGATATTTGAGCCGATAATATTGCCCACCGCCAGATCAAACTCCTGCTTGCGCGCGGCGGCAAGGGTCGCTGCCAGCTCAGGTAAACTGGTACCAATCGCAATAATAGTCAGACCGATAATTAAATCACTGACGCCAAAATAGAGTGCGATATCTACTGCGCCCCAAACCAGAATACGGGAGGCTGCAATCAGCAGTACAATACCTACGACCAGCCATTTTAACGCTTCGCCTTTACTGACCTCTTCCGGCAGCTCATCAAGGATCTCCTGAGAGAGGATATCGTCACTGTGGCTTTTGGCTTCCCAGACCGAGTAACTCACCATGGCAAACATCAGGGCCAATAAGATCAGGCCGTCGAAAAAGGCGAGTTTTTGATCCCAGAGTAAAAAGAAACTGAGCATAATAACGCCGAGCAATAACGGCATCTCCCGCTTGACCAGTTTAGAGTGAATATGCAGCGGGTAGAAAATAGCAGTCACACCAAGCATTAAACCAATATTGGTAATATTTGAGCCTATCGCATTACCGATAGACAGTCCGGTATTACCTTCAGCGGCCGCCATCGCGGAAACCAGCATTTCCGGTGCTGAGGTGCCCAGACCGACAATAACGACACCGACAATCAGCGGCGAGATAGAAAAACTGCGGGCGGTATTTGAGGCGCCTAAAACGAATTTATCCGCGCTCCAGATGAGCAGGGCAAAACCGACAATAATAGCAAGGGTGGGGAGTAATAATGTGATCACAACTGGTGGGCTCCTTGTTTAATAAACATAAAAAAACGCCGGACATCTGCATGTTCGGCGTTTTTTATCAATACGTTGCTAAGATCGGTTATTAACCGCGACCTTCAGCGATAGCCGCAACAGCAGCTAATTCAGCAGCTTGTTTTTCATGTTTTTCCTGGCGATCCTGGATATCCATCAGCTCATTAGTGATTAGATTTTCTTCAATTTCACGTAAAGCGATAACCGTAGGCTTATCATTTTCAGGATCAACCAAAGGTGTTTTACCTTGAGTTGCAAGCTGACGAGCTCGACGAGATGCCATTAAGATAAGATCAAAACGATTACCAACTACATTTACTGCATCTTCAACGGTTACACGTGCCATTGCTGAACTCCAAAAATTTAATTACACAAAAACGGGCGCTCATTATACGTTCAAATTGAGAATTGATCCACAAACTTCTCTACAGATTATTCTGCCAACAACTCTTGAATAGTAGTGCGATGCTTAATCGCCTGCTTATTTTGGGCGTTTCGTTCAGCTGTAATGATCGCTGATAACTCTTCTCTTGCAGTGTCAAAGTCATCATTAATGATCAGATAATCATATTCATCAAAGTGTGACATTTCTGCCCGGGCCTGCTGCATGCGTTTGGCGATCACCTCTGCGCTGTCCTGACCGCGTTTATTTAAACGCGCTTCCAGTTCAGCACGGCTTGGCGGTAGAATAAAAATTCCTCTGGCCTGCGGCATCATTTCGCGAACCTGACGGGCACCCTGCCAGTCAATATCTAAAAAGATATCGATACCTTTTGCCAATGCCTGCTCGATAGTCACCCGCGACGTGCCGTAATAATTACCAAAAACCTCTGCCCATTCAAAAAAAGCATTTTCTGCAATCAGCTTTTTAAAGGCTTCTTTACTGACAAAGTGGTAATGCTCACCATCTGCTTCACCGACACGCGGCGCACGCGTTGTGTGAGAAACGGAAACTTGTGTTTGCCAGTCTCTTTTTTCAGCCAAAAGCGCATTGATAAGGCTGGATTTTCCAGCACCACTTGGTGCGGATACAATATAAAGTGTGCCGACTTGGGACATAAACAACCATTCCTGAAAATATTAATAGGCATTGACCATCCATTGTAGCTTGAAAGTGGATGGTTATTTTTGCGAGTCGCGGATTATCCCCTATTTTTAGAAGGATGTCTTTGCATTGCGCTATTAATTTTTACAATTTGTCAGTACTTATTTACGCAGTTTAACGCTTTCTACCTGATGATTAGCCGCCTTGGTCAGGATCAGATTGGCTCTGTCGCGGGTCGGGCGGATGTTTTCTTGTAAATTGATGCCATTGATCTCATCCCATATTTTTTTAGCTATTTCAATAGCCTGGCTTTCTTCCATTTGTGAATAACTGTGAAAATAAGCCTTAGGATCAGTAAAGGCGCCTTCCCGAAACTTTAAGAAACGCTGTACATACCACTCTTTTAAAAGCGCGGTATCTGCATCAACGAAAATGGAAAAGTCTACAAAGTCAGAGACAAAAGTGCGCTGCGGGTGATGCGGGTAATTAATGGCACTTTGTAATACATTCAAACCCTCCAGGATAACAATATCCGGTTTTTCAAGATGTAATTTTTTATCCGGCAGTATATCGTAAGTCAAATGTGAATATATTGGTGCAGTGATCGATTCTTTACCGGATTTGATTGCCGCAACAAAATCAATTAAGGCTTTGATATCAAAACTTTCCGGAAATCCCTTTTTGTGCATTATATTGCGGGCAACAAGTTCCTTATTGGGCCGTAAAAAACCATCGGTGGTCACTAATGCAACTTTGGGATGCTCCGGCCAGTGCGATAACATTGCCTGAAGGATCCGCGCAGTAGTACTTTTACCCACCGCAACGCTGCCCGCAATACCAATAATATAGGGGACGTTTTCATGATTACTGTTTAAAAACTTATCCCTTACGGTATGGCGACTCTGTTGTGACTGAACATATAAATTAAGCAGGCGGGACATCGGCAGATAGATATCAACCACTTCCTGGATGGAAAGAGATTCGTTAATCCCCTGCAGCTGTTGTAAATCATCTTCAGAGAGAGTGAGTTCGACGTTGTCTCGTAACTCGGCCCATTTTTGCCTTTCAAAGTGCATATAAGCATTATGGGCATTATATTGGTCAGCGCAGACAGTCGTTTGTATTTTCACCAGTTTCCTGCTCTATATAAATTGATTTAGCTTTAATTTGTGGATGATCCGCATTGATATGATATTGCCCGGCAGGTTTGATTAAATTTTCAAAGAGGTTAACTAATGCCTGTTGAGACTGTTCGACATCGTTTTGGCTGACCAAACGCTCAAAAGCCGCATCATAATCACTGACCACCCAGCAGGTATAGTCATAAAGATTTAAATATGCTTCCTGAAGAAGATACACACCTTCAATGATAATAATATCAATATTGTCAAAATCATATTCAACGGTACGCGGATTCATTACATCGTCAAGGGTGACAGATGTTTTGATACTGCCAAATAATTTTAAAGGTAAAATAAGCTCTTCGAACATTTCATCAAAGCGGTAGGCATTAAGGTAATACTCTTCCGGACTGTTCATAATATTGAAACGGATGCTTTTTGCCGCTTCCCAGTCGTCAGTATGGACAACAGCAACGCGTGCTCCTTCCCTCGCCAGTGCATCAGCAACTTTTTCGCTTAAAGCGCGCTTGCCGCCGCCTTCAATACCGCTGATTGCAAAGATTTGTGCTTTTGTTGATTCATTTTTATTATAAAGTTCGAGTAAAGCCGATTTTAGTTCGGCCGGGTTGTTAAAAATGGCTTTCAAATGGGCTGTTCCTTTCTTAATGGCAGGTAAGGCTTAACACGCAGCCTTTATGCCAAATGCCGTAGAATAGGCTATTTACAGCATCTTCTGCGGCATTGTTTATTTTACAGTAACGCGTTATTCTGATTATAAAAAATACCGTCGGGTATTACCCTTTCTTTTGCGTTAAGAAGGTGACCAGCTCGACAAATTCGGCAGTGCTTTTTACCGAGCCCGTGTTGACTTTATATTTGCCATTGACAATTAAGGTCGGTACGCCACGAATTGCGAATGTTTCGGTATCACGTTTCATTTGCGATGCTAATCCGCTGACCGGAAAACTGGCTAATGCGCCTGTTGCTTCCTGCTTACTAATACCTGCTTTTTCAAAGAGCTCAATAACACCTTCACGGCCGTTAATGTTTTTCTTCTGAGTATGGATTTGATCAAAAATAAGGCTTGATAGTTTATCTTCTACCTTGAGGATCTCTGCAGCTGCATAGGCCTGAGTTAGTTCCGGCCCCATCTGTTTACCCAAAAAGTTTACATGTACTTTTTTTATCTTCACGTCCTCTGGTAACTGTTTCTTAAGGTTGCTAATCAGGGGCTCGAATTGAAAGCAGTGCGGGCAGTAAAAGGAAAAAAACTCTTTTACTTCCGGAGTTGCCGTCGCTGTTTGTTTGATCACTTCGTAGTGCACCCCTTCTTTAAAATCAGCTGCTTGTGCAGAAAGAGGAAATAAGATAAGCCCTATAACAAGTGCAAAAATCTTTTTCATATTATTTTCCTTTATTAAATTTATCTGTGTTTTTAATTACTTAACGAAATCCGAGCATCTTGAAATATCATGGCTATATTATATTTAATAACCCGGTTGTAAAGAGATCGGCGTTTCCTGCAGGGCGATTAATTGATCCTGCAGCGATTTTAGCAACTCTCTCCAGTATTGGTCTGTGCTAAACCATGGAAAGTTCAACGGAAAGGCCGGATCAGACCAGCGTTTACTCAGCCAGTTGACATAATTAATCATACGCATGGTACGTAACGGTTCAATTAAGTACAACTGTTTCAGGTCAAATTCATATTCCTCTTCATAACCTTCTAATAACATTGACAGCTGTAGCTGTTTGTCCTGGGGTGTGCCATTCAACAACATCCAAAGATCCTGAATGGCAGGGCCCATTCTGCAGTCATCAAAATCGACAAAATAAGGCGAGTCATCGCGCAGCAGAATATTGCTGGCATGACAATCGCCATGTAAACGGATTATTTTATGCTTATGACGGTTAAATTGGATGGTGACTTCACGCTCAAGGGTTGCTAATACGCTAAATAATGGCTCACGGACAGATGCGGGAATATAAACACTGCTGCGCAGTTGTTTAATCGGGTTGGACAGCATGGTGCTGATATCCAGCGCCTCTCTATGTTTAAAACCCTCCTGAGCAGCAATTCGGTGCATTTTTCCTAAAGCGCTACCGATATCATAAAGAATATCAATATTATCAAGCTCCATAGAGCGTGCTGATAAACTGGGGAACAGGGCAAAATAGTAACCGGCAAAGTGAAATAACGTTTGCCCGTTAATTTCTACCGGAGAGGCTACCCGGCATCCGTTATTATACAGTTGCTGGCAAAATTGGAGTTCCTCTTTTAATTGCGCTTCGTTCCAGCGTTGCGGTCTATAAAACTTAACCACGTAGCGAACTTTATTTTCATCGGTAAATAAAAAGACGCGATTTTCATAGGAGTTGAGAGAAATTAACCCTGACTCAGGATAGATAGCAATGGATGCTAAAGCATCAAGCTGCAGTTCAGGTGTAAGAGATTGATAACTAAAATTGGCATTCATGTGTTTTTACTCGTTAACAAGCCCTGAATAAACAGGGCTTAAGACATTGTTACAAACCAATAAAAAATGTTGTTTGTTGTTCAATCTTTTCAATTTCACCGGATGCACTGGTCAGCGTAATAGTGATATTGATCCTTTTTTCCTTAACACCATAAGGATCAACGGCAATTGCGATCGGTTGCGTTAATACCTCACCTGATTTTATTATAATCTGCTTCGGACCGATAAGCTGTGCGCTCTGCAGGCCGGAAAACGATAAGTTATAGGTTTGGGTTTTGATGGTTTTATTGAGTATTTTTAAGGTGTAAGTGTTTTCAATTAAGCCTTCGCTATTCTCGCGGTATAATGCATTGCGATCCCGGAGAATCTCCATTTCCGCACTGCTCAAGTTAACAATATTCACCACAAACATAGCCAGCATGGCCAGCAGTAGAGCACCATAACCGATAATTTTGGGGCGTAATACTTTGGTTTTTTTACCCGCCAGCTTCTGCTCGGTAGTATAAGATATTAGTCCGCGCGGATAGCCCATTTTATCCATTGTCTGATCGCAGGCATCAATGCAGGCCCCGCAGTTAATGCATTCATATTGTAAACCGTCGCGAATATCGATGCCCGTCGGGCAGACCTGCACACACAGATCACAGTCAATGCAGTCACCCAAGCCTAACTCTTTGGGCGAGTCTTTACGTCTGCGTGGACCACGGGCTTCTCCGCGTTGGTTATCATAGCCGACAATAAAGGTATCTTTATCAAACATGGCTGACTGAAAACGTGCATAGGGACACATATGCAGGCAGACAATGGATCTCATCCAACCGGCATTGATATAGGTGGCGGCGGCAAAAAAGAGAACACAAGCAGTGATAGTAAAACCGGCATTAAAGGTAAAAAAATCAGCATATAGCTCATTAACCGGCACAAAATAAGATGAAAAAGCCAAGCCGGTCAGTAATGAAACGGTTATCCAGCCTGTATGCTTGGCGGTTTTGCGCCATATTTTATTAAAACTCCAGGGCATCTGATCCAGACGTTTGCGTTTATTGGCAGTGCCTTCAAAACGCTCCTCAAACCAGATGAAAATAAATGTCCAGACCGTTTGCGGGCAGGTATAACCACACCACACCCGGCCCAAATAGGTGGTAAAAAAGAACAGAGCAAAAGCGGCAATAATAAAAATCCAGGCGAGCAGGGTGAGATCCTGCGGAAAAAGCGTCATATTGAAAATATGATACTGCTGATCTGCAATATCAAATAAAATGGCTTGGTGGTCATTCCAGCGGATCAACGGTAATGCAACAAATAAAAGAATCAGGCCCCAACCTGTATAACGGCGTAATGTCTGATAAAAACCATAAACAGCGCGTACATAAATGCGCTTACTCGGATTGTAACGGTCTGTACTGCTGCTTGTACTGCTTTTTATCTCTTTGATTTTTATGCGTTCATTCATCAATGGGCCTTAAGATGCAAGATGTTGAGAGGCCATTATAAGGGAAGTTTATTAAAGAATAACAATCCATTTACAGATATTTTATTTTTACGGGGGGAAGGGGGACTTAAGAAGTGTACTTTAAAAGGGTGCGGAATTACCGTTCTGCCGCGCTGCGAAAATGGATAAGCAGCATATCCATTTCCGCATAGGCTATATACCCATGCTACTTCAAAATGCTTTGACGTTGCATCTTGAAGTATCATGGGTATCTCAGTGTTACAGAATGATATCTTTCAGATTCGGATCTTTTCTATCCAGGTAATGGGTAGAGTGGATACGGCGGATGGTACGTGATTTACCGCGGACTAATAATGTTTCCGTGGTTGCCATGCGCCCATAGGTCTTAACCCCTTCAACTAAGTCACCTTTAGTGATACCTGTTGCCGAGAAGATAACATTGTCATTTTTTACCAGGTCTTCAAGTTTTAACACTTTATTCACTTCAATCCCGGCCGCTTCGCAGCGCGCAACTTCTTCTTTACCAATTCTGATGTTCTCTTCTGTTGGTTCTTTGACCATAGGACGAGGTATCAGGCGTGCCTGCATATTACCGTCTAACGCACGCACAACCGCTGCAGAGATAACCCCTTCAGGTGCGCCACCGATGCAATAAAGTACGTCAACCTGATTGTCGGGCATACAGGCTAATACTGAGATAGCCACATCACCATCAGGAATGGCAAAAACACGTACACCCAGGCCCTGTATCTCTTTGATCATGCGATCATGTCTTGGTTTTGCTAAGGTCGCCACGGTTAAATCTGTTAATGGCTTGCCTAATGCGAAGGCAATGGCTTTTAAGTTTTGCTCTAAAGAGCGGTTTAAATCAATCGCATCTTTGGCATTTGGTCCGACAATTAATTTTTCCATATACATATCAGGCGCACGTAAAAAACTGCCTTTTTCACCCACTGCTAATACTGCAAGCGCGTTAGACTGCCCCATTGCAGTCATACGTGTTCCTTCGATAGGATCTACGGCAATATCTACAGCATCTCCGATCTTTGTGCCGACATGCTCACCGATATAAAGCATTGGCGCCTCATCGATTTCGCCTTCACCAATAACGATTTCGCCGTCAATATCAACTTGATTGAAAATCAAACGCATTGCTTCCACGGCTGCAGCATCCGCTATGTTTTTATCACCCCGACCGAGCCATTTATAAGCGGCTAATGCCGCTGCTTCTGTTACTCGAGAAAATTCTATTGCCAGTTCGCGTCTCATTTTTTGAGCTCCCACTTTATAATTTTTTTGTTAATTTTCGGAGCTAACCATAATAAACAGCTGCTCACAATGTTTTGTTCTTTTGGGCGTGTTGATCTTTTGCGCTTAAAAGCACTGCGAAAGATAAGCACGTCCTAAATTATTCAGCCAGTACTTTTACTGCCTGTTTAAATTTGTCCATGGCTTGTTCTAATAATTGATCGCTGATATTAAGTGCCGGTGTGAAACGGATAACACTTGCACCGGCCATCAGTACTAATAACCCCTGATCCGCACATGCCAGTAGTAAATCCTTAGCCCGGCCCTGGTACTGCTCATTTAAAACTGCACCCAGTAGTAGCCCACTGCCACGGATTTCTTCAAAGGCATGATATTCATTGTTAATCTCTTCCAGAGCCTGACGTATTAAACGCTCTTTTTCTTTTACCCCGTTTAACATAGCCTGGTTGTTAATCAGATCAAAAGCTTTACTGGCAACCGCACAGGCAAGCGGATTACCGCCAAAGGTGGTACCGTGTGTTCCTACCGTCAGACTGCCGGCAAACTTATCCAAGGTTAACATTGCAGAAATTGGGAAACCAGCACCCAATGCCTTTGCCGAGGTTAATACGTCGGGAATGATGCCTAAATCCATATAAGCAAATAATGAACCTGTACGGCCCATGCCGGTCTGCACTTCGTCTAAAATCATCAGGGCGTTATATTTATCGCAAAGCTTACGGATACCCTGGGCAAAAGCTTTATCTATGGGTAATACACCCCCTTCACCCTGCAGGGGTTCAAGTATAACCGCACAGGTCTTATCTGACATGGCTTTTTCTAAGCCACTCAAATCATTATAATCAAGGTGGGTTATATCGGCAGGTTTTGGTCCGAAGCCATCGGAGTAAGGCGCGTGCCCGCCGGTACTGACAGTGAAAAAAGTTCGTCCATGAAAACCATGGTGAAAGGCTATAATTTCAGTCTTTTCTTTGCCATAGTGATCAAAGGCATAACGACGCGCCAATTTGAGTGCAGCCTCATTGGCTTCTGCGCCGGAGTTGGCAAAAAAAACCTTTTCAGCGAAGGTGTTGGCAACTATCTTTCGGGCTAATTCCAGGGTGGGTTCGTTGGTAAAATAATTACTCATATGCCATAATTTTTTGGCTTGCTCAGTGAGTGCTGCAACCAGTTCCGGATGCGCATGCCCCAGCGCGTTAACCGCAATACCGCCGGTTAAGTCTATATATTCATTATTTTCCTGATCCCACACACGAGAGCCCTCGCCACGAACTGGGATCATGGCTAATGGGGAATAGTTAGGTACCATAACCTGATCAAAAAGAGAGCGAGTGATTGCTGTGTTTGACATATCTAAATCCTTTCCAAGAAAATAACAAATTGTTGACTAAATAGGCCCTAATATACGCGCTTATTTTTTGAAACCAAGTGATTGCTCAATAAAATTCTTCAGCAGTTTCAAACCCTGTTCTGACATAATACTTTCGGGATGAAATTGAACTCCCTCAAGCGCTAATGTTTTATGACGGATAGCCATTATTTCATTACCGTTAAGCACTCTTGCCGTTGTCTCCAGGCAGTCAGGGAGGGTATCCGGCTGCAGCAGCAGACTATGATAGCGGGTGATATTTAACGGGTTATTTAATCCCTTGAATACACCTTTTCCGTCATGAGTGATTAATGAGTTTTTACCATGCATCACTTTGTCTGCACGTACAACCTGTGCACCAAAAACCTGACCGATACTCTGATGCCCGAGACAAACGCCTAATAAAGGAATTTGACCGGCAAAGCGTTCAATGGTTTTTAAGGAGATGCCCGCTTCATTAGGTGTGCAGGGCCCCGGCGAAATAACGATCTGATCCGGATTCAAATCAGCAATCTCCCTTAAACCGATTTGATCATTTCTTTTGACTATAACTTCTTGTTTTAATTGTCCAAAATATTGCACCAAATTGTAGGTAAAAGAGTCATAGTTATCGATCATCAACAGCATTTGAAAATTACCTATAATAAAATAGCAAATAGTTATTTTATCATTACATCAGCAAACAACCTACACTAAAAGAAATCCATTTAATCAGTTGCGGGAAAACAACAGTTGCAGCTGCTGATCTATTGATCGTTTATCTACGTAGTTAGTCTGACTACCTGCAGATAATCTGACTGGAGCAGAACTTTCAAATAAGTTATCGGAGTTTTTATGGTTAAGGGTAAGGTATTAATAAGTGGTTCATCAGGTCTTGTCGGCTCTGCTTTAACAAGGCTGTTAATCTCGCAGGGGTATTCGGTCGGACGCTTATTACGTTATCAGCAAGCTGACCAGCCTTACTGGGATATTAATGCTAAGCAGCTGCTACTCAAAGAGTTCGCTAATCCCGATGTGGTTATCCATCTGGCCGGGGAAAATATTGGCAATGGACGCTGGACTGAAGCTAAAAAAAAGAAGTTAGTGGATAGCCGGATTTTATCTACGAAATTACTGGTTGAGCATTTTAACACACAGACACCCGCGCCTAAACTCTTTATCTGCGCTTCAGCGATTGGTTTTTACGGTAATAGAGGCCGGGAAAAACTTGATGAGTTCAGCAGTGCCGGCACTGATTTTGTCAGTCAGTTAGCACTGCAGTGGGAAGAAAGCAGTCAGGTAATTAAACAGAGCGGCACACGGTTGGTGAACCTGCGTACTGGTATTGTTATCAGTAAAAAGGGCGGCGCCCTGGGAAAAATGTTATTGCCCTTTAAAATGGGCTTCGGCGGTCAAATTGGCTCTGGCGAGCAGATAATGAGCTGGATTGATATTAATGATATGGTTCGCGCTATTTTATTTATCATTGAAAATGAGTCTGTTAAAGGTCCGGTAAACATGGTCTCGCCAAACCCGGTAAATAATCGCTTATTTAGCCAGTTACTTGCGAAGCAGTTAAGGCGCCCCTGTATTTTTCCAATGCCGGCATGCATGGTTAAGCTGCTATTTGGTGAGATGGGGGATGAATTGTTACTTTCAAGTACGTATGTGCAGCCTAAAAAGTTGCTGGAAGCGGGGTTTGTTTTTCACTATAAAAAACTGGAGGAGAGTTTATTGAAGCAGTTGGGAGATTAATTTCTGCTAAAGGAAAGGGCAGCCAAAGCTGCCCTAAGTTTAGTCACTCTATCTGTCCGTGATAGTCGCAGCTCCCTGCTGTATTTCCTTTGACTACTGCCAAACTAGGCATCCATTTCCCCAATCCATTGAGGTAAATCCATTTTTCTCCATATCAGATAAACGATCCCGTTTATCAACCATCTCCCTTTCCTTAGGAGGTGTCCTTTTTTGTCATCCTGACTTAGTTATACCAGTCCCTGATACCACTAATAACTTTCATCCTGAAAGTATCCTTACTACGTCCTGTAGTTTATCCCTTTATCATCCTGAACTATAAAACAGCCTTGTTTTATAACCTCCTAATCCCAGGAGTGTCCTTATGTCTTCCCGACAAGATAAAAATCCCTGTTTATCTTTAACAACGTCCTGTTGTTATCCTTGCTATGATTGTTTTACTTCCTGTAAAACCATCTCCGTCCCTGCACGAGTAATAATATGCCCTTTTCCTATAAATTTATGTGTAAAAACAACAACTTTCTTGGTTTATGAGAAAAGAAAAAATAAAAATCCTTTTAATTACAATGAGTTGATGTTTTTTATGCAGCTAATAAAGCTATTTTTCACAAGCTTAATTTGCACAATATCGTCTGCAAGGAATGGTCAATCTCTTACAAAATAACTTTGTACATTATAAATAATGTAAATGTTATCAGATAGTTGCTGTTTGTTTTTTGTACAGCAAGGGTAAGTGAAAGCTTTAAAAGTGCGCAGGACGTTTGATTGAGCAACGGCAGGCATGGGTGATGGAAAAGAGCAGTTATTGTTAACCGCTTGCGCTGACTCCCCTTTATCTGGATTATACCAATTCCGTTAATTAGATGATCTATTTAGGCGTAGGAAAAATGGATGAAAGCAAGGCATTGATTGCAGTAACTAGTTGTTCTAATTGCAAAATCAATAACGAAGCTAGCATTCATTTTAACAAGCATAAATGAA
>NZ_JBFGZY010000066.1:0-20189 GCF_041586535.1 Psychromonas sp.
AACCCGTAGGGCAGCATTTGTTCGAGCTTTCTACTTCGTTATCGCCAGCTTATGTAGAACAACTACACTACGCAGGCTCTGCCTTGTATAAAACACGAACAAATTGCTGCAAAAATGCACGCGAAAGGTCAACAGACCCTAGGAATAACGAGCTCATTGCCCCGCCAAACAATGCAACGGGTGTTCATTAAAGGCACAATGTACCGAATCGGAAAAAGGTCGAGTAGTAACCTTATACCAAATCCGCAGGAAGCGATGTTGCAAAACCTCAGCTACCATGTGGAAAGAAAGGAAGGACGGGCCGATGCCAGAGAGCGAGTCAAAGTAGATCACGCTCTGGCATCTGTTTGTAACCGCAAGGAACCGCGAGCACGATATATTTGCCTGCAACTAAACGAGTACAATCTCAACAGGACAGCGATGATTACCAATTTACATATATCGATGCAAAAAGCTGCTTAGTTTTTAAACTGATTGGCGCTCTAGTGCTGGAAAAATCGAAATATTCATTCATTTTCATGCGCTACGTGGACAGTCAATTGTCCCTGATAATCTCCCCTGACCTGCACAGAGATCGGGCGGCAGCATACCTGACAGTCTTCAATATAATCTTGCTCTGCCAACGAACAGTCGATCAGCAACTCTATTATTTCGCCGCAGTAAGGACACTGGTCTTTGTGGTTTTCAAGTTGAAACATAATATGACTCCTGTAACCTAAAAAAGACGCATCTGATCCGATACAATTTCATCAAAATCTTTGCCGAGTAAGGGTAATACAGCTTCGGCGATGGGTCTGAGCTGCTTATCGATATAGTGCTGATAATCAATTTCGGACTGCTGATAATCAACCGGCTCCGGGCCGTTAACGGTGATCAGATAAGCGATTCTGCCGCGCTGCTGATATTGTAGAGGCCGCCCTAACTGTTTATTTATCTTATCAGCCAGACGGGCTGCCCGTACCTGCGGGGGAACATTTTTAAGGTAAGCATCTAAAGGACGGCGCAAACGTTTATAATAGATTAACTGCTGATCCAGCAAGCCGTTTTTTAACCTTTGAATGGTATTGGTTATCAACTCTGTAACAGGCAAATCAGCAAATACTTTAGCGTATAGAGACTGCTGAAATACCTGAGCAAGTTGCGTCCAATCCGAGCGTACGGTTTCCAGCCCTTTAAATATGAGCTGCTCACCCTCAGGCGTGACTTTTAACCCCGCATAACGCTTTTTAGAGCCAGTCTCAGATCCGCGCAAAGTCGGCATAAAAAACTTTCTGAAACAGGTTTCGAACTCTATTTCCAGATAACAATCCAGGTGAAACTCCTTCTGCAGTTTACCTGACCAATATCGGTTAACTAATTGTGCCAGTTCTACTCCCCGCTGCTCTGCCTCTGCTGCATTGTCACACCCCTGCAGCCAGACAAAGGTCGAGTCGGTATCCCCATAGATAA
Organism: Psychromonas sp.; assembly: GCF_041586535.1. Classification (GTDB taxonomy): domain Bacteria; phylum Pseudomonadota; class Gammaproteobacteria; order Enterobacterales; family Psychromonadaceae; genus Psychromonas. The sequence goes on from NZ_JBFGZY010000066.1 coordinate 1,450, forward strand.
CCTGCTCCCCCCGCTGCTCTATCACATCACGTGTTTCCTGCATTATCTGATGACCGCGCAGGGTAATTGAACTGGCGAGGCGGGTATCGTGAAAACGGCAACCTGCAGATCCAAGTACGCCGTACATACTGTTCATAATGATTTTAATGGCATGCTGAAATGGCTGGTTATTTTCTTTTTTTGCCAACTCTCTGGCAGCCGTTAATTTGTCGAGAATACCGGGCAAGTGATGTTTATCGCGGCTAAATCTCGCCCCTCTGAACCCGGGAATGCTATCTGTTTCGCTGTCTTTAAGCCCTTCAATCATACCCATAGGATCAATTTTAAAGGTTCGGATAATAGACGGGTATAATGATTTAAAGTCCAGGACCAATACCCAGTCGTAAAGACCCGGTGTTGAGTCCATAACAAACCCGCCGGGAGAATGCTGCGCTTGTATATCACCGATATTAGGCGCGATATAACCGCTACGATGCAGTAACGGCAGATATAAGTTAGTAAAAGCAGCAACCGAAGCGCCTCTGCGCTGCAATGCCAGACCTGTTAAGCGGGCACGTTGAATCGCATATTCCGTTAACTTTGCTTTAGCAAAAATACGCTCAACCAGTAAACAGTCCTGAAGATTATAACGGGCCAACTCTATCGGCTGCTGTTCAAACTGGCGTTTTATCTCCAGCCCTTTATTGAATTCACTGCTAATCAACTTACCTTCTGAAAACATCGCCTGACTGACAAACTCCAGACTGAAACTTTCAAACTGCCAGCCTGCATTTTTAAGCTGATCAATACCGTCTAATATCACCCGGCCATTTAAGATCACCGACCCCTGCTCCGGCTCCTGAGCATGCGCCAACCAGCGCAATGGCGAACCATCACGACCTATCTTGAGCTGCATGTTGTGCACTTCCGCCCGTTTGGCAAGCAGGCGCATATCAAAATTAGCAACAGCCCAGCCTATCACGGCATCGGGATCATGAATTTTAAACCAGACCTGCAACGCCCGCAGCAGAGCAGGCTCATCTTCCACCCATTGAATAGTAATATCTTCTGCAGGTTGCGGCTTTCCTATCACCAGCACGGTTGCGCATTGCTCGCGGCTATCTGTGTTTTTAGCATCGTCAACGCAGGTATTACCATAGCTCAGTCCAATCGAATAAAGTTCGCCCAAAGGACTGCACTCAATATCCAGCGAAACTTGTTTAAGCGGCGGTAAATTTTTTGCAGGGGATAGCTTAGCAGCCTCACACTGCCAATATCCGCCCAGGTAATTGATATCCCCCTGCACAGATACACTGCCGTAAATAAAACGTTCCATCAGATAACGGTCGCTGATTTTAATATCTCCCTCAAAACAGGGAATATCTGCACTGCTTAAACTAGCCTGCAGTTGCTGAAAGATTTTATTATGCCGGCAGTAGACAGCTGCAACGGGTAATAATTTAAAAGAGCTTAAAGTGAGCGGACGTATCTGATCGGGTTGTAATTGATTCAACGACCACAATGCCTGTGCCCGGTTGAGATCCTGCTGGTGAATCAGAAACACATAACGCTGGGAAGGTATCAACACGCGGCAGGGGCCAGAGGAAGAAGCTATCCAAAACTCTAATTCTACCCCCTGCGGCGTTTCGTATTGCCGACGTGACAGGATCAAACCTTCGATCTTATTAAGCTGTGTTTCTATCATCGCCTTCAACTACCCGAAACAGATTAATATCCAACAAAGCAGATATAAAAAAGGCGCACCTTTATCTGCACGCCATTTATCGTCCAACCATTTTAGATCGGGCTAATGCCCGCATCCGCCTTTACCATGCACGTGGCCGTGGCTGATTTCCTGCTCTGTGGCCTCGCGCACTGAAACAACTTCAATAGCAAATGTTAGAGTTTTACCCGCGAATGGATGGTTCAGATCACAATCGGCATTGAAGCGCCCTACTTTCACTATCGTCACCTGCTGGCGTCCCTGGTTGGATTCCACAACAGCGGTCATGCCCGGTTTCCAGACTTTTGCTCCCTGCAGATGTTTAATGGGAATACGCTGCAACGCGCCTTCCCGTCGTTGACCGTAACTTTGCTCTGGCGTTAGGGTCACTTCTAATTTATCACCCACGGTTTTACCAACAAGGGCATTTTCCAAGGTTTCAAACAAGCCGTTAAAACCATGCAGATAGATTAAAGGTTCGCCGCTGTGGCTAGTTTCAAGCTCTTTTTCTGAATCACTTAACGCATAGTGGAATTCAACCACTGAGTTTTTGTTAATTAACATAAGGTATCTCGTGTATAAATATAATGATTATTGCTTTACAGATCGAATCATCTGTCGTTTTTCCCAGACTAACCGGGCGTTTTTTATTAATGATGCAGATGGTCGTGATCATCATCTAATGATAATTGTGCAAAGGCTGCGAGAATTTCACCGCTTGGACTGTAATCATCATCTTCGCCGCCAATATAACGTAAATGCTCATAGGTAAGCAGGTACGCAAAATACAAGCGTAATTTTCTTGTCTGTTTAATATTTTTGCTGGTAAAGAGTTGACTGCCTTTATAACCCTGAAGATTTTCAATTATGTTGATAAATCTGAGCCAACGTCGACTGTTATGTGAAACAGATTTAGTGTCGACGGCATCTTCGATAAGATTATTAAATGCCAATAACGCATCCCAGAATTTTTTATCTGTCTCACTATTTTTAAGCGCTCTTGCAGAGAGTATTAAAAAACGTAATGAGTGTTTGTGCTGCCCATCGATCTGTAGATAAGACTCTAAAACCTGTTCCAGAAACGCTGCGCTCTTTACGAAAAAAACCGGTACATTCAAATTCACATTTGCACTGCAAAGCTCTTTTACAAAACCATCAAATGCCTGGTTCATTTTATTTTCCTTTTTATAGTTTATATAGCCCAAGCGGTATTTGCCGGGCAAGCATATGCTCTTGTTTTAAGGTTTTACGTTTACTTAACATAAAATCAAAAGCACTTTGGCACTTAGCGGGTAGCGCATTATAATTTTTCAAAAAAGTGATGGCACTAACCTGCTTATCCCACTCTTGCTCTGCGCCTAGCGCACCGCTAAAGTCGATCACTGTACTGTCTTTTGCGGTCAACCAATACTCAGCATTACAGGTCAGCGCAATTTGTATACCGGCAGGGTCTAAATCACTGAAACAGATTAATACCAAATCAGATAATTAATCTGATTGGTATAAGGATCGGCTTCAAAATTACTTGCGCTTTTGTTTTCAAAATAACCAGTCATTTTAGGCTTTTTGGAAACAATTAAGCGCAAGTTATTGTGTAACGATTCCTAAATAGTCCAATCTAATATGACTTTACCGGATTTCCCCGAGCGCATCATATCAAAACCTTGCTGAAATTTATCCACGGGGTATGTGTGGGTTATGATAGGCTTCAAATCCAAACCTGACTGCAGTAAACTGGCCATTTTATACCAGGTTTCAAACATCTCCCGACCATATATTCCTTTTATGATTAATCCTTTAAAAATAACCATATTCCAGTCTATGTTCATATCAGCAGGCGGAATGCCGAGCAGCGCGATCTTCCCGCCGTGGGTCAGGTTTTTAAGCATACTGTTAACAGCCAGCGGTGCGCCGGACATCTCCAGACCAACGTCAAACCCCTCGGTCATGCCTAATTGCGCCATCACATCTTCAAGCTTTTCCTCGGCGACATTTACTGCGCGTGTCACGCCCATTTTTCTGGCCAGATCCAGTCGATATTCATTAACATCGGTAATAACCACATGACGGGCACCCGCATGTTTCGCCACGGCCGCCGCCATAATACCGATCGGCCCCGCACCGGTAATCAGCACATCTTCAGCAACCATATCAAAAGATAAAGCGGTATGCACCGCATTACCAAAAGGATCAAAAATGGACGCCAAATCATCACTGATACCTGCCGGTATTTTAAAAGCGTTAAAGGCCGGAATAACTAAATATTCAGCAAAAGCGCCACTGCGGTTAACTCCCACACCGACCGTATTGCGGCAAAGATGAGTACGGCCTGCACGGCAGTTACGACAATGCCCGCAAGTTATATGACCTTCACCGGAAACACGATCACCAATTTTAAAGCCTCTCACTTCCTCGCCGATACCCACAACTTCCCCGACATATTCGTGACCAACAACCATCGGTACGGGAATGGTTTTTTGCGACCATTCATCCCAGTTATAAATATGGATATCTGTACCGCAGATTGCCGTTTTATGAATTTTAATCAGCAAGTCGTTGTGTCCGGGCTCCGGCTTTTCCACTTCGGTCATCCAGATTCCGACTTCCGGTTTTAATTTTGCTAACGCTTTCATACGCATGCTATCCATCTGTTAAATTAAGCCCATCTCTTGACCCACTGCGATGAAAGCATCAATGGCAAAATCAAGCTGCTCGGTAGTATGTGCCGCAGACATTTGTGTGCGGATACGCGCCTGCTCTTTAGGTACAACAGGGTAAGAAAAAGCAACCACATACACCCCTTTATCTAAGACGCGTTCAGCAAATTCTGCGGCAACTTTAGCATCACCCAGCATAATCGGAATAATTGCATGATCCTGGCCGCCCATGGTGAATCCCGCAGCGCTCATGCGGTCACGAAAATGGGTTGAGTTTTCCCATAATTTATCCCGTAAATCATCGCTTTCAGCCAGCAAATCCAGTACATGAATAGAAGCTGAAACAATGGCCGGTGCCAGTGAATTTGAAAAAAGATAAGGACGTGAACGTTGACGCAGCCAATCGACCACCGGTTTTTTGGCCGCCGTATAACCGCCGGAAGCACCACCCATGGCTTTACCCAGAGTGCCGGTGATGATATCAATGCGATCCATCACATTATGATATTCATGGGTACCACGACCGTGAGCGCCCATAAAACCAACCGCATGGGAATCATCAACCATTACCAGGGCATCATATTTGTCTGCCAAATCACAAATAGCAGGTAAATTAGCCACTACTCCATCCATCGAAAAAACACCATCAGTGACAATTAACTTATGCCGTGCGCCTGCCTTCTGAGCAGCGATCAACTGCTGTTCCAGTTCAGCCATATTATTATTTGCATAACGGAAACGTTTTGCTTTGCATAAACGTACACCGTCTATGATAGAAGCATGATTTAAGGCATCAGAAATAATAGCATCGTCAGCGTCAAGTATCGTTTCAAATAAGCCGGTATTCGCATCAAAACAAGAGGTATACAGTATGGTATCTTCCATACCTAAAAATGCCGAAAGTTTAGCTTCCAGTTCTTTGTGTTTGTCCTGTGTACCACAAATAAAACGTACCGAAGCCATGCCGAATCCCTGTTCATCCAGGCCTTTTTTTGCCGCTTCAATAAGCTCGGGATGATTTGCCAGACCGAGATAATTATTAGCACAAAAATTAAGCACTTTTTCGCCACTTGCGATAGAAACCAAAGCATTCTGCGCAGATGTGATTATACGCTCGGATTTATACAGGCCATCGTTTTTAACTTGTTCTATTTGTTGATTAATTTGTTCGTAGAATTTATTAGACATCACACACCAGAAGATAGGTTTTTAAAAATTGACTGTATATGATATATCAAAACTGAAAATTTGGGAGAAAAAATGTTTCAAAAAGAAACCTAGCCGATGAATTAATTTATCTGTATGCCACACATAAGTTTTATCTGAAACAGTCTGGATTAGATGCAAGGTGATGCGGTGAAATAGATACATTAAACGGAAGGCGGTTATGTTCATCCAAATTAAATTTTTGCAATAATGCAATCGCCAATAATACGTATTTACTAACACATTAGCTATACTTCCTGTGCGGCTGACGTTTCTTCCCTAACAATGTCCATAGATATTGTCATATTTTAGCCAACTGCTTAGTCCAGCCTCTTAGCATTACGGGGAGTTTTTACAATCTGCTAACAGCCGGAGCCGCGGAGCAATAAAAAAATATAATCAATAAGTTATGGAGATTTATTATGTTGCTAACACTGCTCTTAGCCACAGTGATAATACTCATTGCCACCTTACTCCCCTTGTCACGTCATCCCCACTGGATAATCCGAGGAATGGATTTTCCGCGCGTGCAATTGGCCGTGCTGGCAGCATTGCTGTTAACTGCCCAGTTCCTTTTCTTTGACTTTGAAAATATAACCTCCTGGGGTCTTTTTATAGTCGTGCTGTGCTGCCTTTCATGGCAGCTTTGGTGGATTTTACCTTACACCATAGTGTGGCCTGTGGAGGTGCAGGCAGCAAAAGAAGGCAGTTTTGAACGGAGTCTTAGTATCATCACATCCAATGTACTTACACCAAACCGGGGGGCTGACAAGTTGCTTGAACTTGTTAAAGAGCACAAACCAGATGTGCTTGTCACTCTGGAATCGGACCAATGGTGGCAGGACCAACTGGCCCCCCTGGAAGCTGAAATGCCCTATACTATTAAGTGCCCTCTGGATAACCTTTATGGTATGCACGTCTATTCCCGGCTGGCTTTAAATGAAGCGGAAACCTCTTTTTTAGTTGAAGATAACGTCCCTTCTATGCATGCTTTATTAACACTGCGTACGGGAGATAAAGTGCGCATACACTTCCTGCATCCTGCACCGCCAAGCCCGACAGAAAACCCTGAATCTGCCCAGCGAGATGCCGAATTAGTCGTTGTAGCTCGGAGCGTGGATGACAGTAATCAAGCAATTATCGTTACAGGTGATCTAAATGATGTCGCGTGGTCAGCTACAACGCGTCTATTTCGGAAGCTAAGCGGCCTGTTAGATCCTAGAGTGGGCAGAGGAATGTTCAATACGTTTCATGTCGATTATCCTTTTTTACGCTGGCCTCTGGATCACCTCTTCCATAGTCAACATTTCACTGTATCGTCCATTAAACGCCTGCCTTCAATCGGCTCTGACCACTTCCCAATACTGACTTGTCTGTCATACACGCCAGTACAAGGAATTGGCCAGGAAGGATTAGAAACAGAGAATTCCGATCATTCCCGGGCACGGTCAATCGCTGATAAACAGGACGTCAATAAAAATGATGTTCCCCGCCCGGGAGAGTGAACAGACACGCTTTATTCGATCATAACGAGATAGCTGTGATGATCAATTACATTCCATTTCACCCGATAATTGAGTCGTTCATGTAGATGAGGAACGATAATGTTTTGATTGTGTATAAGTGTTCTGTAACGACCAGTTTGCTGATTTTCTCAGTATTTCAATATCTGCAGGTATCTTTAAGGCACTTTCAGCATGCAGCAGAGCGTATTGCGAATGTGCAGTCGCAGCCTCTCTAATCTGAACATCATCAAGCAAGGCTAAAGCATGTAACGCTTTCTGCAACCTGAGCATGACTTCAATGCAGCCTGCCCCATCTCGTGCAATCGGATTAAAAGCATCATCAAACATATCACCCAGCGAAAGCTCCTGCATGCTGACGCGATCAAACAGGACCTCAGTAATAGTCGATTTTTCATCGACTTCCTGCATCGAAAATAATCGTACCATACTCCCTATAATGCCGATTGCTGTACCAGGATCATTCACTGCAGGTGACAGCGCGCGACTCGCAATTTCACTGAGCACTATCAACCCAAGCCGTGGATCATCATCAAAATTTCTACAATTCCCAACCACAAACGCATCAATAATCTCGGTGAAGTGATTTCCGCCAGCCGACAAATTTTTTTCATTATTGTCATAATTGATATAAACAAGGGGGCTTCGGCGCGTGACAAAATTTCCCGGCACTACCACGATGTGGACCTGATAATCATTATCTTCGGCAGCTTTTTGAATCTCCGCGAGATCAATACGCTGCACATAGCCAACTTGGTCAGCATAAACCGCGCGACCAGTGAGTCCTTCTACCTGCTTTTTTGCTCCGAGGAGGGGGTGCCGGAATCGTCTGCGAAGTGCTTGCTCCGTACATTTTTCAACCTTCTCAATAACTGTCCCTAACCGCCCAAGTCTGGCGATACTGTCTACCCAGCGAATAAAGCGGATAATAACAACAGCAAACACCATGTAGGTTAGCAAGAAGAGCAGGAAGCGGCCGGACCTATCAAAATAACCATTTAATAACGCCGTCAACCCGACCACGCTAAAAATAAATGTCCCGATAAATGCGGAAAGCGCCCCCTGTGAAGCATCGTCTGCTATCACCAGTGGAAAAGATCGCGGTGTCGCCGTTACGCTTGCCGAAGCATAGGCCGATAACATCGCAGTCACAGCAAATACCGCCATTACCAACATACTTGAGGCGCTTATCGAAAGCAAAGCTTCAATCGACTCAGAACTGACATTCGGCAGTTGCCCTTGAGGCAAATACTTATCCATCAATTTAGCAACAAATAGCGTAGCAATCGATAACAGGCTAATCATCAGAGGTTTGACCCACAGCCTTTCTTTGAGTCTATTAAAAAAGAACTTCAGTCGGGCATGATGTTGAATTATTAGCTTCATAGTATGTGCTCCGTTGCGGGTCATATTGTATCAATACCACCTCTGACAGTGACTCTGTTAAGCAAGTATAGACTCACGCGCATGACTCAAAACAACTTTCACTCGCAACAATCTCAACAGGACAGCGATAATTACCAATTTACATATATCGATGCAAAAAGCTGCTTAGTTTTTAAACTGACTGGTGCTCTAGCGGACGTTTAAAAGAGCCTTTTTCAGCAGCGCCACGTTGCGCAGGTTAGCCTTGAAGGTGACATCAAACAGATCACCAAGCAGTGGGATGGAACCCACTACTAACTCCAGAAGAATATTCCAGATCATACGTAGCACGACCGCAAACGGTATACCCAGCCGCAGAGCACGAATAACCAGGTAAAATGAAACCATGCTGGCCACTCCGTCACCCACCACTGGAATCAGACCGATTAGGGCGTCAGCCCCAATACGCCAGCGGGTTCCGGGAATGCGCAGCACCGAGTCCATGATGATGGCAATACTATGCAGATGTTCAACCTCACTATGGATATCCTCGTTTTGTGCTCTTCGAGTCATTTTCGGGCAATGATCCATACCGCGTGAACGATCCCGGGAATATAACCGAGTAAGGTCAATATAATGTTGATCCAGAAGTGTTTACCTATGCCAACTTGTAGAAACACCCCCAACGGCGGGAGCAAAATAGCGATTATGATTCTAATCAAGTCCATAATATTTCTCCTGAATTCGGTTGAGAGTCAAAACCTCAAAAAAGGGAAGGTTACAAAATAAAAGCGAGATATATTCTGATTCTAGTATTATTTCGTCGTTTTTCAAAAGATTACAACAGCTAAGGTTGATTTATATCAGACTCGAATTCGATGGTGAACACTCCATCTTGAATATGCTCATCTGCCACGGTAAACAAACGCGAAGATAAAAGCTTTTCTGCACCTGAGTTAGGTTGTTTTGCGGCGGTAAAGTCTGCAATTTTGCGCAGCATCCAATACCTGCTCTTCATACCCGGGTCACTAACCGAGAGGTAACCTGTGTGTGTTGTTTCATCAAAATAGAAATATTCATTAACAGGCGTGTAACTTGATAAGAGTTGCTCAGAGCTTTGTGTTGCTTCAAACTCTGCAATAATACTTTCTAATAAATCAATCCTGACAGCAAAATCTTTTGGGAAGCTGGTCACTTTTTTCTGGCCTAGATATAAATCATGAATTGTCCACGAACCATCCCCATTACTCAACGCTAGATATCTATAGCCATATTTCTTTGAATAACTTAAATAAGATTCAACCTGACGCACATCAACACTATCGAACATATTGGATTTTTCTACAGCAGATTTAACCGCTGCAAAATCTTGTTTATATAAGGTTAAAAAATATTGCTGTAATTCAGGTTCAGGGTTACCTGTTACAAAGGGAGGTTGAAGCAAAAGCTGATCGGAGGGTACAACAATTAATATTGAGCCGCCAAAATGTCGTCTTGAATCAACCTTATCGACCTCTTCCTGATACATCATTTTTTGGTACGTTAACGCACTGTCCATAGTGGAAAATACTTGCTCCCCGAGATGATAACTTGTACAACCGCAAAGCAGTAAAGTTGATAAAATACCCGCCATCAAAAATTTCATTTGCACAATACCTCCATGTATTTTTCTCGCCAACCCAAACCCTAGCTTTAAAAGATTTAGATAATACGCACCCTTATGGTTTAATCACAATCGGCGTACCGTCTTTTACCAGGGTCCAGAATTCGGTGATCTCTTTATTAGTAATAGCAATACAGCCATCTGTCCAGTCACGACCTTTAAATTCAATGGATTTATGCTCCATACCATTAGGCAATCCATGGATAAAGATTTCCCCGCCGGGACTGACACCATTATCAGCAGCAGATTGCATATCTAATTCGCTTGGATAATTGATATGCAGCGAAAGATGAAAACGACTTTCAGGATTTCTGTAATCAATGATATATCTGCCTTCCGGCGTCCTTTTGTCTCCCTCTTGTCCCTTATGACCAACCGGGCTGTCACCTAAAGATATACGATATTCCTGATAAATCGCTCCCTGTCTGATTAAATACATCTTACGTTTAGACTTTACCACCAGAACCTCATCCGCAGTCGGCAGAATAGTATTAGCAGAAGCCACTAAAGGCAGCGTAAACAACATTGAAATTATTAATTTTTTGATCATGTCCATATGATGGAACGCCTTCTTAACCTGAGGTGAAGTGGCCGTTTTTCTCCTGATGTTAGTTTTATTATAATAATCAAAAATTGATAGTGTAGAGTTTGGAATATTAACGCAGACATATTTCCAGATCACTATAAGTATAATTATGTGATGTGCCGGCATCAACAGAGCCTGTGATTTTTATATCAAAGGCATCCTGTTGCTCATTGGTTAGTTTGCAATAATAACTGAACACCAATTCAATCCAGGTTAGCGGGTTTATATCCAAGCCTGCTTCAGACCATGTTTGCTGTGCCTGCTGCCAGAAACTAATAGCAGAAACTGGATTCTCACTGCTTATCACCTGTTCAAATAACAGCTCTGTCTGCTCTTCGAAAAAATCACTTTCATAAACCAGTGTTTCAATACTGCTGATAGTCACTTCAGCACTTTCACGCTGTTTGATTGCCGGCGGATTATTTTGTTTACGTAATGATTGTACCAATGCGATTAACGGCGTTTCTATCGCCGTATTACGCGGATCAACATAACTGCATAGCTGCATTACCGGGGCAATTTTTAAACATTCAGGCAGCGTAGGCTCTTCAAAAATATTGTCACTTAATTCAAATTCCGGATGCTGACGTAAAAAACGCGCCATATTACGTAATTGGCTCGCCTGCTTTTCATCTCTACGCAGACGGAACAGACTCAAACGCATATTATCGATGATATAACGTAACCTTGGCAGGGTCTGGTTAAACCAATAAATAAAGCCCGTTATTTTTCTGGCAAAATCATTAGGACAGGCCCAATTAATCCACTCATAACAAGATTCCGGATCGATCTGCTGCAGTTCGGTTATTAAATTTTGTGCATGATTTAAATAACGCTCGTTTTGCCTGATTTTATTGGCTAAGGTACTGACAAAACCAAACTGACTGACAATCGCATAATGCATATTTTCAAGGTTGGTATTTAAACCGTCTTTGGTTTCATAAAGCAGATCATCTAACTGGTCCAGATAAAACTCCGCATCGTCACGTTGTTTTGCCTGCACTGCCTGCTGGTAGTCATAAACCGTTTCTTCCAGCGCTTCAATAACCTTACCCATATCAGTTAATTGCCGGTAGCTGCTTTGCTTGCGCATTAAACGATTGAGCATACGTTTAAAATCAGTAGTGATACGGAATTCACCGGGCTCCTCATCAGGCCTTAATAAACCGGCTTTATGTAACAGGCTGATAGTGCGCTGCTCAGGCTCATCCGCGGCGACTGAACCATACACATAAGCATTGGCTAACAGCTCATCGTGCGCACCAATCTTACGTAATAACTCTGCTACCTGCCCTGCATCATAACCCGCCATTAAAAGAGTAACTCCTCTTGCTGGGTTGGTGTTTCTTCCGGCAGCTCTACCTTTTCGGCGTCGTTTAAGAATTCAATTAAAAGATAAATTAGATCAAACCTGGCGGTAGCATAATAACGGCTGCTGCCGCTATTTTTACGCACCAGATAATGCATATCTTCAAGTTTCTGAAAAACCGTCACTAACTGCTCACGGGTTTCCACTTTATTGGTTTTAAAAGGTTTGATTGAAGTTAAACGGCGTAACTGATCACGCAGAGTCTGATCCTGTTCAAAGGGATCAAACAGGGTATTAATATTCACCACGGCTTTGGCCCGCAGAGGCAGGTCAGCATGAGAAGCAGTTAACAACAGATCCAAAAACTCCACCAAAGGCCGGAATACAGAGCGCATTTCGCTGAACAGCAGGGTTAACGCGCCATTATTAGACTCATCAACCTGCTGGAAGGTGCAATAATAAGCATCAGCACTTTCTAAATAGGTCAGGTTGCGATCCAGGTTCCCGAGAAAATCGTCCACCCGTTCACCATTACTGGTCGCTTTCAGATATTCAAACTCTTCGGGATAGGCTGTTTCGCAAATGACTGCGCCGGTTAATAACTTTTGTACCGTTTGTTTAAACATCAGCTTAGCTCCTGTGCAGTTTGCTCTGTGGTAACAGAGACACTGCTATTTTCTATCTTATCGCTAGCCGCTCTTTCAGGCTGTCCGGAAAGTTTTTGTTGTGTGCCGGCTCGTCGCGCCAGCAGTTCATCCAGACGTGATTTGGGAATATCTGCATGGTAAATTTTATTATCTTTTAATTTATAGTGGCGTTGATAGAGAGAAAGAATATGCCTGTCTGTCGAAGGAGAGGCAGATAATATATTGATATTATTATCATTAAACATCTTCAATAAAAGATCGATATTTTCTGCGGCTAACTCTCCCAGCTCGTCAACGGGTAATATAATTTTCGTACTGCAGCCACCTGTACCACGTAACATACCTAAAATTCCGGCAAACAATGACAGCATTGCCAGATAAGAAAGCCCGGTAGAGCTGACTTTTTTAAGTTGTTTGGCATTACGGGCGTGTTTTATCTGCCCTTTTTCGGTGATGGTAAATTCGATATCAAAAAGATTATTATGTGCTAAAGCAAAACCTTCACTTGGCAGATAAGCCGCTAATCTCTGCATCGACTGAACAAGTTCATCGGGTATGTCACCACTGCCTTCTCTTAATTGATCCCGGTATAAATCAAATGCCTTGGCAAAAGACTGTAATGGCCCCCAATATTCCAACTCTTCCTGTTTCATTACCGTCGTGACATTGATATCAGCAAGCGCTTCAAAATGCGCCAGTGCGGTAACATTACCGGATAATTTTTTACCTATCTGTTTGATACGCAGACCAAAGTTTTCAATATGCTGATAAAACTCATTGATCATATTGGCATTGACGGTGACCAGCTGGTAGGTGCTTTTTTGTTTCTGCTCAGCACTGCTTAACAAGTCTGCGATTGGACTGCGATATTTAAATAACACTTGCGCGCCCTGATAATTATCATTATCGGCCACCAGCTTTTGCCAGTTTTCATATAACTCACTGGCCGAGTGATCTTTTTTAAAGCGTTCATTAAATTTATTCAATTGCTCATTAAGACGTTTTTGAATACTTTTAAATTGTGCCAGAAAATCATTACAAAAACTGACGCTTAAGTCTGCCTGGTTGCCTGGCTGATGCTCGGCAAAAATAGTCTCAATCGCACTTTGCTCACAATCACGATGACAATCATTAAGCAGTACCAGCAGGTCATCCGTTGCATGAATTTGTGTGTTGAGCTTTTTGATAAGTTGTTTGGTTGCGCTGATCTGATCTCCCAGCTTAACCTCTGTATCTTCAATTGACTGCTCAATATTACGTTTGAGTATATTTCTGTTTTGATTCTGCTCAACTAACCCGTCACGCTGACTATAACGTTCATTCATAAACTGATTATAGTTACGTGCTTTCTGCTCAAACACAGCACACTTTTCCAGCGCTTGAATAAGCGTTTTTCTTTCGCGGGTGCGCTTATCTACCTCACCATCAGGATCAAGTTTATCTAAATCGGTATTCTTCTGCTTTTTAAGATCTTTAATACGTTGATTGTGGCCGGCCTCTAACGCCAGCAGCTCTTCCTGCAATAGAGTCAGCTGCGTATCGCGGTCACTTTCCACTACCATACGTTTTTCCAGCATCTGCTTATTGAGCGCATTTTTCTGCTCCTGCTGCTGCTCAGAAAATTCCTGCTGTTTGTTAAGATTGGCTTTTTGCTGGTTTTCTAACAGATGAATCTGCTCGTTAACCGCATCAATATGCGCTTTAATCGCCAGCTGTTTTTTAACAGCAAGATTCTGATGCTGCACTTTCAGCTGCTGCAGATTTAAATCATTTTGTTTTAAAGCTTGTGCCGCCCGGGCGATCAGAAGATGCTGGCTTTCCATCTGCTTACTGATTTGCAGAAGATGTTCATCAAGCTGAGCAATTTTTTCTACCTGATTCTGGTAGTGTTTCTCAATTGCATCACGTTTTTCACGCAGTTGTGTTTCATCTAAAAAGAGGGAGTCATTGCTTTGGATCTGCTGCAGATCTAATTGCAGACCATAAAAGCTTAATTGCCCGCCAACCCACTCAGGATCCAGATCACAACGTCGCAATTGCGCGCTGCTTAATAAGCGCCCGATATTTTGTTTCCAGTCACCTGCTTTCACTTCATTATTAAGAAAGTGATGTAATGAGCCTGTTTCCGGAATCAGCTGTAATTCTATTTCCGCACGATCGCTGCGTAATTGTTCTAAATAACGGTTTTCCTGTTTATGCTTATCACTTTGTTTTTCGCGCGCTTTATCAAGTTGAGTAAATTCATTTTGTAATCTTGATTGCTCCAGAAATAACTGATGTTGCTTTTCCTGGGCGGCAGATAATAACAACTGATTTTGTTCAATATCGCTTTGCAATTCCGGATCAATGATCGTCTGGTTTAACTGGAATTGCGCATTTTTCAGTTCGCTTTCTATATGCTGCTGTTGAATTTTAAGCTTGAGGTTCTGCTGATTCAGCTGCTCCTGCAAATCATTACGCTGCTGCTGATAGACTTCGGCAATAACGCTGAGCTGCTGCGTGGCCATCTCTTTAATACTGGCCGTTTTATTTTTATTATCGGCTACCTCGTTAACATGCTCGAGTTTTCTGTCTTGAATTAATTTATCAAATTTCTGCTGAGTTTTATTAATATCACCTTCAAAGGCTTCAATAATTGCATTGACTTCATTTAATTTATTTTGAATACGCGGCGCTTCTTCGGCATGCAGGTGGTAGTTCGCAGCGTCATCCTGATCAAAGTTTAGTTTATCTTCATCCAACAGGTCGATATGACTTTGATCCGCCCTAATTTTGGCCTTAAGAGCAAACAGCTCTGTATTTAACTTCTCAACAGATTCCTGCAGCTGTTTTTCTAACGTTATTAATAATTGACGGTTTTCTGTTTTTGTCTGCGCACGCTCATTTTGCAGTTTTTCAAGGCGCTCCTGATGATTAACCACTTCAAAATGAAGGTGCTGCAGTTTAATCAGCAGGCTTTCCAGGGTTGCAAAATCCTGCTGCCATAAAGATATTTTGTCAGCAACTTTTTGTATTGCGCGACTCGCCTGAATATCAGCAAGCCAATGGCTAATCTCTTCTTTCTTAAGACTAATCTGCTCTTTTTCATCAACACTATTTCGCGCCAGATGATCGCCGGCAATGGCTACCAGCATATGTTTAACCGCATCAAAATCGAGGTTCTTTTCAATGGTTCCATTGATCACTTTATCAATATGCGGACAAGGCTGTTCACTTAAGGCATAACGCTTTTGTAATAAATAAACATCCTTTAATTTTCGCCCGCTGCGCAGGTTTTGAATAACCTGACGATATTTATCAACACCTAAAAAAACAGAACGATCACAACCGGCATTACGGTAGAACTTATCCACATCACTCACCGCATAGGGTTTGTTATTATCCCCGATAAAGTATTCACTGTTATAAGCGGCATCGATAAATTTAAAATGCACACCGCGGCCATCGCTACTCGCCACCACCATACAGATTTGCCCATAGGGGCGCTGGTATTCATAAACCAGCATACTGGAGTCTCTGGGCAGATAATAATCGGCAAAATTACGCGCTTGATCCACCTTGCTGACAATATCGCTGGGACGCATGCCATAAAAAAGCGGCAGTAGACGCATCAGTGATGTTTTACCTGCTCCATTGGTCCCCTCAAGTTGAGTATGTCCGGTTAAATTAAGTTCATTAACCTGACCTTTCCAGAAACTGTCGATGATAATAATGCGCAGCAGTTGATAGGCTTGTTCAGCCATAAAAAATCCTTGTGTGAATGCTTTGTGTACAACTTGGGTACAAAATAAAGAAAAATATAAATAGTGGGTAATTTATAAGGATAAGACCGTTTTGTCGATCCTTTTCAGGGCAGATTGTCTATTCAATAAGCGACCGGCAGAGAAAATAAACAAAGCAGTAATTTTTAGACAGTGTATCCATTAAATTATTTTTTGATAAAACAGGCTGCCAGTAAATGCGCGAAAAAAGCATTTCCTTTTTTATCGGCGAACTCAATATTTCGCTGCGGAATGGCATCAACATCAGGATGATTGGCGATGGCAATGTCCATACTGCTTTCTCTGATAATATGCAGGGTTGGATAAGGGGAGCGATTAGTATAATTTGAAGGTGCATTTTGCGGTTCTTCCGCAAAACAATAATCAGGGTGAAAATTCGCTAACTGATAAACGCCTTCATAGCCTTCCAGCACCAGTAGATCATTGGCCATGTCCAGCAGATCTAAAAAATCGTAAAACCCTTCATAGCCTTGCGGGATAATAAACAGGGTCGTTTCAATCTGCTGATTTGCATCTAAAAGTAAACATTCATCCAATAACGCCTGTAACAGATCTTCCCGAGTACTTTTGGCTATCTCAACATAACGTATCGATCCACGTTCAACTTCGCGTCTGGCGAAGGGACAGATATTATATTTAACAATAACCTGTTTTACCCAGTTTTGAGTGGCAGTAATAATGTTATTATCAGTCATATCTGTCCTCCTAATTTTTAAAGCAGTATCTTAACATATTGGTTTTAAAAATGAGTATCAAACCCGCTTATTGGATGAAAATAGTTGACTATTGTGGATTCAAAATTACATTAGCAGGTATAAAATCAAACACCCGGTCTGATGAAATACAGAGGTCACCCTACCTGCACTGCAGAGCATTCAGATAAAAATTTAATGATCCAAGGACCAATATGACAGCTACAGATAAAAAAACGGTTTCACTTGTGCTTGGCAGCGGCGGTGCAAGAGGCATGGCTCACATCGGTGTTATCCGCTGGTTATTGGATCATAATTATGAAATAAAATCTATCTCGGGAAGCTCTATCGGTGCCCTGGTCGGCGGTATGTATGCAGCGGGAAAATTGGATGAATTTGAAGCGTGGGCAGAGAGTATTACCGTACTCTATAAAGTAAAATTATTTTATATCAACTGGAACAATGACGCCCGTGGTGACAAAGTAATAAATACACTAATAGAATTATTTGGTGATTATCAGATAGAAGACCTGCCTATTAATTATACCGCAGTCGCCTCGGATATCCGCAATGAAAAAGAGGTATGGTTAAACAAAGGATCCCTATTTAAAGCGCTGCGCGCCTCTATGGCAATGCCGCTGTTTTTTACCCCGGTGGTACGCAATGGCGTTCATCTTATTGATGGCGGCGTATTAAATCCGGTTCCGATTGCCCCGACCTTCAGTGACCATACTGACCTTACTATTGCCGTGAACCTCGGCGGTTCAGTTCATCACAATCTCGGTAATGTAACTAATAAATTATCTACTAACGGTTCAATTCTTTCATCAAACCTTAAAAGCATCACCAAACATATATCGCCAACTAAAAAAGGGCAATTTGAAAAAGGGGTTGATTGGCGTACCTACAATATAGCGGAATTAGCTATTGATGCGATGCAAAGTACCATCGCCCGGCAAAAGCTTGCCGCCTACCCTGCTAATTATGTGATAGAAATTTCCCGTAATGCCTGCGGGACACTGGAATTTGAACGTTCTGCAGAGATGATAAAGTTAGGTTATGCCATGGCGGAGCACTGGCTGAAAGAGGTATAAACAACAAGTAGCGAGTTTGTCACTGCGAACTTTATAATAGCAAATCCGATAACCATCGGCTCGGCGATCGTGGCCGTTCCCCTCCTTTGTTCTCAGCCCTAAACTCATCACCCGTTGCTCATTACTCGCAGCCCGTACCTTTCTGCTCTTCGTAGCCCCCAGCCCATAATGCTCCAACAACGTAAACTTAATAAAAATATTTGCATATTCTCTTGCTAAATATAGTTGCCAGACACATATTAAATATCATATATACGATTTATCATATATAAATTATTCTGCTTCGATTCAAAGTTAAAAGGTACCCTATGAACCCTGTGCAATTTTACAAATGTCTTGCCGATGATACCCGTCTGCGGTGTCTGTTATTAATTATTGAGGAAGGTGAACTCTGTGTCTGCGAACTAACAGAAGCGCTTCAGGAAATTCAGCCCAAAGTATCACGCCATCTCGCTCAGTTAAGAAAGTGCGAGTTACTTATTGACAGCAAACAAGGTCAATGGGTCTTCTATCA
>NZ_JBFGZY010000067.1:0-20138 GCF_041586535.1 Psychromonas sp.
CCTCTTTTTTACTGTCAGTTTTTGACTCTTGTTGTTCGCTTTGCTGATCTGCTTGCGCCGCTGCTTGTTTTTTAGCTTTTGCACGGGCAATGGCCGCAGCGACGGCCTCTTTTTTACTGTCAGTTTTTGACTCTTCTTGAACACTTTGTGCAGCTGCTTGTTTTTTAGCTTTAGCGCGGGCAATCGCCTCTGCGACGGCCTCTTTTCTGCTATCTTTTATTGCGGGTTTTGCATCACTTTCCTGAGTTGTCTGTGTAGCTGTTTGTTGTTTCGCTTTAGCGCGAGCCAATGCTGCTGAAATGAGGTCTTCTCCGCCATTTTTCTCTTTCATCTGCTGCTTGCGCTTCTCTGCCGCTTCTAAATGTTTTGCCTGGCGCTCTAATTTTGCTTGTGCCAGGCGAGCTTCTCTATTTTCATGGCGAATACGCGCTTTTTCTGCTTTTTTTGCTTCCTCTTCTGCACTTCTGATTTCGGCCTTTGCGATGCGGTAATATTCAACTAATGGAATATTGCTCGGGCAAACGAAGGCACAGGCACCACATTCGATGCATGCAGAAAGGTTATATTCCTCTAATTTGTCATGTTCCTGACTCTTGGCATACCACAACAGCTGTTGCGGTAATAAAACTGCCGGGCAGACTGCTGCGCACTCTCCACAACGTATACATGGCATTTCTACCGGTGGCTCGGGTATTTCCTTCTCGGTGGGTACGAGAATACAGTTACAGGTTTTGCTTACCGGAATATCAGTATGGCTAATAGTAAACCCCATCATAGGACCGCCAATGAGCAGTTTATGCTGGTGTTTTTCCTGTAATTGATAGCGCTCCAGCAGATACTGGATTGGCGTGCCAATTCTAACACGGGCATTACCTTTCTTTTTAAATGCGTCACCCGTTAATGTTACAATTCGAGAGATCAGTGGCTTACCATCAATAATTGCCTCTTTGATGGCAAACACAGTCCCAACATTTTGCATGACAATGCCCAGATCCGTAGGGTGTTTGCCCAGAGGAACCTGCTCACCGGTAATTATCTCAATTAACTGCTTTTCACTGCCAGAGGGATAACAGGTAGGAATACTTCTTACAATTAAGCCTGCCTGTTGTGTTTCCGGTAGCTGTTTAACGGCCGTCAAGATAGCTTCGATTGCCTGCGGTTTGTTATCTTCAACGGCAATCACTGTTAATGCTGGTTTAAGAATATGCTGTAATACTTTGACACCGCTAATGACTTCATTAGCCTGCTCCTGCAGGAGACGATCATCTGCGGTAATATAGGGCTCACATTCAACGGCATTGATGATCAGGAGTTTGACATCATGGGCATTGCTTAACTTCAAATGGCTTGGAAAGCCTGCGCCCCCGAGTCCAACAATGCCTGCCTGCTGAATTAATTCTATTAGCGGGACTGCGGATTGGGTCAGGTAATCCTGTGGTTTTTGATACTCCACACTTCTGTCCAATCCATCGGTTTTTATAACGATTGATGATACCGGCAGACCAGAGGGGTGAAGATCTGTACGTTTTTCTATCGCAGTGACAACACCTGAGCTGCTGGCATGCTGTACGACCATCGCGCCGTAAACTTTGGTCAGTGCCTGCCCTTTTAATACCGGATCTCCCACTTTCACCAATAGCTCCGGAACGTAACCTTTATATTCAATGGCAATAACTAAATATGGAGGAATACCCGTATCTGTAATGGCGCTCTGATTGCTTTGCGCCTTGTTTTCTTGGGGGTGAATTCCACCATGAAAAGACCATAGCTTTCCAGATGAAACTTGTGCGAGTTGATCATCACTGAGAAGGTTTATTAATTTTGTCGGCATGTTACGGCTCAGTTGTTGTTTTTGTTGGTATACGGTTTAATTCCCATTGCCAGTTTTGCGGGGTTAAGGCAATTGGAATCATATCAATACAATCGGTCGGGCAGGGGGCAACGCAAAGCTCGCAGCCGGTACATTCATCACTGATCACTGTATGCATTTGTCTGGTTGCACCTAAAATAGCATCAACGGGACAAGCCTGAATGCATTTTGTACAGCCGATACATTCATCTTCGCGGATAAAAGCGACTAATTTTGGCTTTTCTTCGCCTTCTAAACTTTTCGGTTCAACGCCCATGCGCTCAGCGAGCTGCTGCATTACCGCTTCACCTCCCGGAGTACATTTATTAATATCTTCACCGTTTGCCACTGCCTGCGCATAGGGTTTGCAGCCCGGATAACCACATTGACCACATTGAGTCTGCGGTAGCATTGCATCCAGCTCCTCAACGATCGGCTCAGCTTTTACTTTAAAGCGTATTGCTGAGTAACCTAATATTGCGCCAAATATGGCAGCTAAAATACCAAAGGTAACAACAGCGATTGTTATACTGATTATCATATTTAAATTATTCCGCTACTTGATAAGACCGGTGAAGCCCATAAAGGCAAGTGACATTAACCCTGCGGTGATCATCGCGATTGAAGCTCCTTTGAAAGGTAGAGGAGTGTCAGAGGCTGCCAGGCGTTCACGCATGGATGAAAATACTACCAGTACTAATGAAAAACCGATCCCGGCACCAAAGCCATAGATAACAGATTCAACAAAATCATGCTGCTCATTAATATTAAGTAGTGCCAGACCTAAAATGGCGCAGTTGGTGGTTATCAGAGGTAAAAAAATGCCTAATAAGCGGTATAATACGGGACTTGTTTTGTGCATCACCATTTCGGTAAATTGTACGACAACAGCAATCACAAGAATAAAGCTCAGAGTCTGTAAGTAGATTAAATCCAGGGGTAATAAAATATACTTGTTAACAATGTATGAAGCGGCAGCTGTTAAGGTTAAAACAAAGGTGGTTGCAAAGGACATGCCTACAGCTGTTTCTATTTTATTGGAAACACCCATAAACGGGCACAAGCCTAAAAATTTAACCAGTACGAAGTTATTGACCAGTACCGTACCAATAAACAGTAAAAAATAATCGCTCATAAAAATTTAATTCCACTACAGTTGTAGGTGTATTCAGCGGGTTGTAAAGAGCCTGTTATGATAACAAGAAAATGGTAAATAATCAGTGTAAAAATAACATGATAAGAAAGTTTTTAGGTTTCTTGTTACAACCTTTAATAAAACCTAAGATAATTCATTATTTTACTGTTTTTTGCCGAGTATTTCATATTTTAAGATACTAAATAATCACCCTGCTTTAAAATTGACTTACATCAACATCCCCATATGTAGTGTTATGTATATTGCGCCTGCACTATATATTGTGTCTTTTTTGTTTTTCTTTGGAGCTCTTTTATGAAACCTGTTGTTATCAAACGTGATGGTAGCCAAGCCCCCTTTAACGCTTTACGAATTGCAGAAGCAATACTAAAAGCTTCTGGCGCAGCGCGTTGCAAAGGTGTGGATGCCTTTGCTATTGCGAAAGAGGTCGAGAGTCGGCTTGATGGTTTGCTGGAAGTGGATATTCATCATATTCAAGACGCAGTAGAAGAGTGTTTAATGAAAAGCGGACATACTGAGCTGGCACGTGTTTATATCGAATACCGTCATGATCGAGATCTGGCCCGTGAACGCAAGAGTCACTTAAACAGTGAAATTTATGGTCTGATTGAGCAGAGTAATGCTTCATTATTGAATGAAAATGCCAATAAAGACAGTAAAGTGATTCCGACACAGCGCGATTTGTTAGCCGGTATTGTCGCGAAGCACTATGCCAAATCTTATATATTACCCCGTGACGTCGTACGTGCACATGATAAGGGGGAGCTCCATTATCATGATTTAGACTACGCACCATTCTTCCCGATGTTCAACTGCATGTTAATCGATATTAAAGGCATGTTTACCCGCGGGTTTAAGATGGGTAATGCGGAAATTGAAGAGCCTAAATCAATCTCCACCGCGACTGCAGTTACCGCACAAATTATTGCACAGGTTGCCAGTCATATTTATGGCGGTACAACGATTAACGGTATTGATACGATACTTGCACCTTATGTTGCCAAGAGTTTTCAAAAGCATTTACAAACAGCGCAGGAGTGGGGGATCAGCGATCCGCAGGCTTATGCGCAGCAACAAACTGAAAAAGAATGCTACAACGCCTTTCAATCTCTGGAGTATGAAGTTAATACCCTGCATACCGCCAATGGCCAGACACCTTTTGTAACCTTTGGTTTTGGTCTTGGAACAAGTTGGGAGGCGCGTTTAATTCAGCAGTCAATTCTTAAAAATCGTATCGCGGGTTTAGGTAAAAATTGCAAAACAGCAATTTTCCCTAAATTGGTATTTGCGGTAAAAGATGGCGTGAACCATAAAGCTGCTGATCTGAATTATGATATCAAACAACTGGCGCTGCAATGCGCGAGCAAACGCATGTATCCGGATATTCTCAACTACGACAAAGTTGTTGAAGTCACTGGTTCATTTAAAACCCCGATGGGTTGTCGCAGTTTCCTTGGGACGCACGAAGAAAATAATGAATTGGTTCATGATGGCCGTAACAACCTTGGCGTGGTTAGTCTTAACTTACCGCGTATCGCTTTGGAGTCAGATGGTGATGAAAATAAATTTTATCAATTATTAGATTTGCGACTGGCCATAGCTAAAAAGGCCCTGGATACGCGCATTGAACGTTTATCTGAAGTGAAAGCAAGTGTTGCCCCTATTCTGTATATGGAAGGGGCCTGTGGTGTGCGCCTGAAAGCTGATGACTGTATTGCAGATATCTTTAAAAATGGTCGTGCATCTATTTCATTGGGTTACATCGGCCTGCATGAAGCAATTAATGCATTATTAGGCTCAGATTCACATCTTTTTGATGATCAAAACAAGCAGCAAAAAGCGGTTGCTGTTATTCGTCACTTAAAGAAAGCGACTGAAGCATGGAGCGCAGAAACGGGTTATGCTTTCAGTTTATATTCAACACCTTCTGAAAACCTATGCGATCGTTTCTGCCGCTTAGACGCTAAACAGTTCGGAGTCATAGAAGGGGTGACGGACAAAGGGTATTACACTAACAGTTTCCATTTGGATGTTGAAAAATCAGTTAATCCATACGATAAACTGGACTTTGAGATGCCTTACCCTGAAATCGCCAGTGGTGGTTTTATTTGCTACGGTGAGTATCCCAATATGCAGCATAATCTCAAAGCGCTCGAAGATGTTTGGGATTACAGTTATTCGCGAGTGCCTTATTACGGCACCAATACGCCTATTGATGAGTGTTATGAATGCGGTTTTCATGGTGAATTTGATTGTACGAGTAAAGGTTTTGTCTGCCCGAGTTGCGGCAACTCAGATTCGGAAAAAGTATCGGTAACACGCCGCGTTTGCGGTTATTTGGGAAGTCCTGACGCAAGACCTTTCAACGAAGGTAAACAGGAAGAAGTTAAGCGCCGCGTTAAACACTTGTAAGTACGGCTAACAGCTGACGGCTGATGACCGACAGCTAACCACTATCAGAAATAAGTTTTATAAAATGAATTACAGTAAGTATTACCCGGTTGATGTTTTAAATGGTGAAGGTACACGCTGTACACTGTTTGTTTCCGGTTGTGTCCATCAGTGTAAGGGGTGTTATAACCAATCCACCTGGTCACCCGATGCGGGAGTATTATTTACCGAGCAGCTGGCAGATCAGATTATTGACGATCTCAATGATACGCGTATTAAAAAGCAAGGGTTAACCTTGTCAGGAGGAGATCCGCTTCACCCTGCCAACCTGGATCAGGTGTTAAAGCTAATTAAACGTGTTGCAGCTGAATGCACAGGTAAAGATATCTGGATGTGGACTGGCTATAAATTGACAGAGCTTAATCGACAACAGCAGGAAGTTGCCACGCTGATTGATGTGTTAATTGATGGTAAATTTGTTCGTGAGCTGGCGGATCCAAACCTGCAGTGGCGTGGTAGTTCTAACCAGGTCATTCACTATTTAAATAAAGAGACAGAGTAATAGTAACTGATTGAAGGTGAGATTAAGCTAATACTTAACCTCATCTTTTATTATCAATAATCTTCTCCCTTAGCTGCTTTCTTCAGCCTTCATGGTTAATGTGCCATTTTGTTTTTTCACATCAATTCTCTCCTTCCCCTGTTTAAAAATTTAAAGTGGGGTGTAAAATATACCTATACTCAGGGGCCAATAAAAAAGTATAAAATTCGGGAATAAAGGAGAAACGAATAAGCTATTGTTTCACACGGTAAACTTTTATTAACAACCTTTATTGCACATTCGCACATGAACCATTAGTCTATGGGGGTAAGCTATTTAGCTTAAAGTTTCTCCTAACTTTATTAAATAAGACTAGACTTAAAGATGAGTGAAAAAAAGAGTCCAAAAACAGGTGATGAAGCAGCTACTATCGAGAGAATTGAAACAAAGCTGATCCCTCCTTCGATGTACAACGTTTTATTGCATAATGATGATTATACGCCGATGGACTTTGTTATAGATGTACTGCAGCGCTTCTTTCAATTAGACAATCAGAAAGCGACTGAAGTGATGCTCAACGTTCACTATAAAGGCGTTGGGATTTGTGGAACTTTTACCGCGGAAATAGCAGAAACAAAAGTGATGCAGGTAATGAATTATGCGAGAAAAAATGAGCACCCACTGCGTTGTTCTATGGAAAAAGAATCATAATTCCAGGAAGATATTCGTTACTTAATATTAATAATGCCATCCCATATTTTTGGTGGTTAACACTCAAGGGGCTTTTATGTTAGATAAAGCGTTAGAAAATAGTTTAGATTTAGCTTTCCGCATTGCCTTTGAAAAATCGCACGAATTTATGACGGTTGAGCATCTATTATTAGCCTTGTTGGAAAATGACGAGATTAAGACCTTATTGACCGCCTGCTCTGTTGATATCGTTTCTCTGCATTTAGAGATTATTTCGTTTTTGGAAACGATTCCTTCCCGACCTGAAGTGCATACTCAGGAAATTGAAATTCAACCGACAATTGCTTTTGAACGTGTCTTACAACGGGCCATCTTCCATGTACAGTCTTCCGGCAGTACGGAAGTTTCAGCGGGCAGTGTGTTAGTTGCTATTTTTAGTGAGCAGGAGTCTCAAGCTGTTTATTTTTTAAAAAAAGCCCACCTTTCCCGCCTGGATGTTGTCAACTACCTCTCTCATGGCATCAGTAAGTCAGCAGAGTCAATTTTGCCTATTTTTCCGGCACAAGAGTCTGAACACAACGAAATCGAGGTTGAACCTTCTGAAAAGATGCCTTACACCATCAATCTCAATGAACAGGTCGAAGCCGGGGCTATTGATCCTCTTATTGGCCGGGACAAAGAAGTCGAGCGCTGTATACAGGTTTTATGCCGCCGCCGCAAAAACAATCCGTTATTAGTCGGGGAAGCGGGCGTCGGTAAAACGGCTATTGCAGAAGGGTTGGCTTACCGCATTGTTAATGAAAATGTACCGGAGGTTATTGCAGACAATATTGTTTTTTCTTTAGATATGGGGGCACTGCTCGCCGGTACAAAATATCGTGGTGAGTTTGAGCAGCGTTTTAAAACGGTCCTGACTCAGCTGGAATCGCAGGAAAATGCCATTTTATTTATCGATGAAATTCATACTATTATCGGAGCCGGTGCAGCAACAGGCGGGCAGTTGGATGCTGCAAACCTGCTGAAGCCTTTATTGAGTGGCGGTAAACTACGCTGTATAGGATCTACCACTTACAAAGAATATGGTCAGGTTTTTGAAAAGGAACATGCCTTATCCCGTCGTTTTCAGAAGATTGATGTATTAGAGCCGACGGTGCAGGAAACCGCACAAATATTACTCGGCTTAAGATCGCGCTACGAGAAACATCACCATATCCGTTATACCAATAAAGCGTTGCAGGCTGCTGCCGAGCTCAGTGCAAAATACATTAATGATCGCCATCTGCCCGATAAAGCGATTGATGTGATTGATGAGGCGGGTGCGCAGATGCGTTTGTTACCCGCGAATAAGCGTAAAAAAACCATTGGTGTACCGGAAATTGAAAGTATTATTGCCAAAATTGCCCGTATTCCTGAAAAGTCCGTATCCAGTTCGGATAAAGAACAGTTAGCTAAATTACCTGAACGTTTGAAAATGACGGTATTTGGTCAGGACAAGGCGATTGATGTATTAACCGATGCGATTCACCTAAACCGGTCAGGGTTATCCGAAGAAACGAAGCCAATTGGATCATTTCTTTTTGCCGGACCTACTGGTGTCGGTAAAACCGAGGTCACCAAACAACTTGCTAAGGCGATGGGCATTGAATTGTTACGTTTTGATATGTCCGAGTATATGGAAAAACACACTGTTTCGCGATTATTAGGGGCACCTCCCGGTTATGTTGGTTATGAGCAGGCAGGGTTATTAACCAATGCTGTTGTCAAGCACCCTTATGCAGTACTGTTGCTGGATGAAATAGAGAAAGCCCACTCGGATATATACAATATATTGTTACAAGTGATGGATCACGGCACTCTGACGGATGCAAATGGGCGTAAAGCTGATTTCAGAAATATTATTATTGTTATGACCACCAATGCGGGGGCTCGCGAAACAGTTAAGCAGAGTATCGGTTTTAAAGAGCAGAAAGATTCACATAAAGCGACAGATGAAATAAATAAACTGTTTTCTCCTGAATTTAGAAATCGTCTGGATAATATTATCTGGTTTAATCAGCTTGAAATGGAGATTATTTATCAGGTGGTTGATAAATTTATTGTTCAGTTGCAGGCACAACTGGATAAAAAGCAGATATCTTTAGAAGTCACTGACAGCGCCAGAAAATGGCTGGCCGATCATGGTTATGACAGAACCATGGGAGCACGGCCAATGGGACGTTTAATTCAGGAGAAATTGAAAAAACCATTAGCCAACGAGATCTTATTTGGTGCGCTGCAGAATGGCGGTAGCGTTACGGTTTCATTAGCTAAAGATGGTCAGGATATTTGTTTTGATTATGCAAAAACCTTAGAGTTAACTTAATCATGTCACCAAAAAATAAAAAACCAGCTTAAGCTGGTTTTTTATTTTTTGTAACACAGAACAGCGTGCTAAAGGCTATTAACGAGCACGGAATACAATACGACCTTTAGATAAATCGTAAGGTGTAAGTTGAACTGTTACTTTATCGCCAGTCAGAATACGGATGTAGTTTTTACGCATTTTACCTGAGATATGTGCTGTTACCACGTGACCATTTTCTAACTCAACGCGAAACATTGTGTTAGGTAATGTGTCAATGATCGTTCCCTGCATTTCAATACTATCTTCTTTTGCCATTGGCGATGGATCCTTTGTATTATATATGTGGTGCTAATTTCAATCGCCGCATAATGCCAGAATTCTAAGCAAGGGTAAAGGTTTGTTGTTTATTTATTAAGCCCGGGTGAACAAATTCAGGCGGTAAAAGTTCAGGAATAGTTCACTTGAAATTAACCCAGCGCCTGTCAATAAAACGTTGATGGGGACGAAATTGCGATTTGTAGTTCATTTTTTGACATTTTTCAATGTAATAACCAAGGTATAACCATTCAATCTGGTGGTTTTTCGCTAATTGTAACTGGCATAAAACAGCAAATTTACCGAGAGAGTGAGCAGAGTAATCAGGATCATAAAAACAATAAAAAGCGCTCCAGGCTTTAATGTTATCTGCCTGCAGCAGGTCAGTGACGCTCACGGCAATGAGCTTCTCCTGATCATATATTTCAATAAAAATAGATTTGTTCCAGGTTGAGTTTATAAAATCTTCATATTGCCTTGTTGAGGCTGGGTACATAGGTCCGTCGGCATGGATATGATTAATATAGCGCTGGTATAAATGGTAATAATCAGGTTTCAGGTGGTCGCTTATCTGCGTAGTAAAACAACGGTTTTTACTTAATAAACGTTTTTGGCTGCGTGAGTTATTGAAATTTGCAGTATTAATCCGCAGAGACTGACATGCCTGACAGTGAGGGCAGTTGGGACGGTAAACCTGCTCGCCACTGCGGCGAAAACCGTTAGCCAACAGGGTAGGATAATAATGTTGCGCATTATCCTGAGGATCAAGCAACATGAGCAATTGCTCTTCCTGATTTTCCAGATAAGCACAGGGGAAAGCTTTTGTGATGCCCATATTTAAAGAAACATTTTTAGTCGACACATATCA
This sequence comes from Psychromonas sp., assembly GCF_041586535.1. GTDB lineage: Bacteria > Pseudomonadota > Gammaproteobacteria > Enterobacterales > Psychromonadaceae > Psychromonas. Next base: position 10,155 of record NZ_JBFGZY010000067.1, read on the forward strand.
CCATTATATTTTATACCCAACCCTCTTACTAATTTAATCGGTCTTTGTTATCGTTTCAAACTAATGTTCAATCTGTATATACCCATGTTACTTCAAGATGCAAAGCATTTTGAAGTAACATGGGTATAGTTTGAATACACATCAAATAAAGGCAAATAATATGAACGTGCAGACAATAATTGAAAAGAAAATAGGTAATGCTATAGAGCTGGAGTTTTTACAAGTAGAGAATGAAAGTCATCGTCATTCTGTCCCTGCTAACTCTGAAACGCATTTCAAAGTGACAGTTGTAAGCCGGGAGTTCGAGGGCGTCTCTTTAATTTCTCGTCATCGTCTGATAAATAACCTGTTAAAAGATGAACTGGCAGGTCCGGTGCATGCGCTTGCTTTACACACCATGACACCCGCCCAGTGGCAAGCAAAAAATCAGCTGGCACCAGATTCCCCCAATTGTTCAGGTGGAAGTAAATAACGATTAATAAATGATCTCAGTTTAAGTCCTTAAGTGCGCACTGAAAAGGTGTTTGACTGATGTTAAATAATAATTATTTTTGTAAATTTATTTTACAAAAAATTTGAACTAGGGGGCATAACCTCCTTTTTTGATATGGCAAATGCCCGCCCTATAATGATACTATTAGTGCGAATTTTTTCGTCTTCATGTTAAGTGATTGTTGTTTTCCTAAATAAATCACGAAATATGTAATGTTTTTGTGCCGTAAGGCAATTAACTTTCCTTCCCGTAAACATAGTGCAAGAGAATATGATTACTATAAAAAAAGGACTGGACCTCCCAATTTCCGGAACACCAGAGCAAGTCATTTATGATGGCCCGACCATCACAGAGATTGCAATACTGGGTGAAGAATATGTGGGAATGCGTCCGTCAATGGCAGTCAAAGCCGGCGATACTGTGAAAAAAGGTCAAATTCTTTTTAGTGATAAAAAGAATGTTGGGGTTAAATTTACCTCTCCGGCATCGGGTACCGTTAAAGAAATTAATCGCGGTGCTAAACGTGTTTTACAATCTGTTGTGATAACAGTTGAAGGGCAAGAGAGCATCTCTTTTCCTAAATATGAAAGTACCAAGATTGTGAATATCAAACGAGAGCAGATCGTTGAGAATCTGGTTGACTCTGGTGCATGGACAGCATTGCGAACGCGTCCTTTCAGCAAAATTCCCCAGATAGACAGCAAACCTGCTTCAATTTTTGTAACGGCTATGGATACCAATCCGTTAGCTGCTGATGCCGAATTGATCATTAATGCCAATAAGCAGGCTTTTATTGATGGTTTATCAGTGTTATCAAAATTGACGGATGGTAAGGTTTATGTTTGTAAGGGTGAAACGAGCTTACCTAAATCAGATCTCGCCAATGTAGAAGAGCAGCAGTTTGCTGGTGTTCACCCGGCCGGTCTGGCGGGCACTCATATTCATTTTATCGATCCTGTGTCTGCAACTAAACAGGTCTGGTCGATTAATTATCAGGATGTGATCGCTTTTGGTATGCTGTTTACCAGCGGAGAGCTTTACACCAGCAAAGTGATTTCGCTTGCCGGGCCTGCTGTAAAAAAACCGCGTTTATTACGTACCCATTACGGCGCTTCAATTAAGCAGCTTACGGAAAATGAACTGCTTGATGATGAAGTGCGGGTTATTTCCGGCTCGGTTTTATGCGGCGTAACAGCAACAAGTGCACATGCATACCTCGGGCGTTACCACAATCAAATCTCTGCTTTAGTGGAAGGTTACGAAAAAGAGTTGTTTGGTTGGGGTGTTCCAGGCAGTAATAAACATTCAGTTTCTAATGTTTTTATTTCTGCACTTAATAAAGCCAAGTCTTTTGCTTTTACAACATCAACGGGCGGCAGTAAACGGGCCATGGTACCTATCGGTCAATATGAACGTATTATGCCGCTGGATATTCTGCCGACTATGTTATTACGTGATTTAATTGTTGGTGATAGTGACGGTGCGCAGGCATTAGGTTGTTTAGAGCTGGACGAAGAAGATTTAGCATTATGTACTTATGTTTGCCCTGGTAAGTATGATTATGGTTCAGTCTTGCGTACGAACCTAAGCAAAATTGAGAAGGAAGGCTAAGAATGAATCTTAAGCATATACTTGAAAAAATGGAACCGCATTTCGAGGCAGGAGGCCGCCATGAGAAGTGGTACGCCCTGTACGAAGCGGCAGCCACTTTTTTCTATACCCCCGGTCTGGTTACCAAAGGTATCACCCATGTACGTGATGGTATCGACCTGAAACGTATAATGATATTTGTCTGGTTAGCAACTTTTCCCGCTATGTTTTTCGGCATGCACAATGCCGGTGTTCAGGCAAACGAAGCTATCGCTGGTGGATTTGCCGCATTAGATGATTGGCGTGTTGCTATCTTAAGTATGTTTGGTGTCACAATGGGCTCCGGTGCGGGGCTGTTGGATAACCTATTATTTGGTGCAATGTACTTCCTGCCAATTTATGCCGTCACATTTTTAGTGGGTGGTTTCTGGGAAGTTCTATTTGCAAGTGTACGTAAACATGAAGTAAACGAAGGTTTCTTTGTTTCATCTGTACTGTTTGCCCTGATCCTCCCTGCTACTATTCCGCTTTGGCAAGTTGCTTTAGGTATTACCTTTGGTGTTGTTGTTGCAAAAGAGATCTTTGGTGGTACAGGTCGTAACTTCTTAAACCCCGCATTAGCCGGGCGTGCTTTCCTGTTTTTTGCTTATCCGACAGATATCTCCGGTGATGCAGTTTGGACTGCTGTTGATGGCTTCTCCGGTGCGACAACTTTAAGTCTGGCTGCACAAGGTGGCTTGGATGCGGTTGCACAATCAGGCCTGACCTGGATGGATGCTTTTATTGGTAATATGCAGGGCAGTATCGGTGAAGTCTCTACGCTGGCGATTTTAATCGGTGGTGCATTTATTGTTATTACGGGTATCGCTTCATGGCGTATTATCGGCGGCGTAATGATCGGTATGATTGCCGTTGCAACGTTATTTAATGTTATTGGCAGTGATACTAATCAAATGTTCGCACTCCCCTGGTACTGGCACCTTGTAACCGGTGGTTTTGCTTTCGGGATGATATTTATGGCAACGGACCCCGTTTCTGCATCCTTTACCGATAAAGGTAAATGGGCGTACGGTATTTTGATTGGTTTAATGGTTGTTTTAATACGAGTAGTTAATCCAGCTTTCCCTGAAGGCATGATGCTGGCTATTCTATTCGCCAATTTATTTGCCCCGCTGTTCGACTATTTCGTCGTGCAAGGAAATATCAAACGGAGGTTAGCACGTAATGTCTAATAAACATGAAACGTTCGGCAAGACTATATTGATTGTATTGGCTGTCTGTCTGGTTTGTTCAATCATTGTGGCAGGGGCGGCCGTTGGCCTTCGCTCAACACAATTAGCCAATAAAGAAATAGATAAACAGAGTAATATTCTGGCGGTGGCAGGTTTACAAACGGACAAATCCATTTCAGAAATATTTGCTTCCAATATCGAAACACGTTTGGTTGATTTAGCGAGCGGTGATTTTGTTGCAGGTGTCGATGCTGCTGATTATGATCAGCGTAAAGCGGCAAAAGATCCTGAGCAGAGTATCAAACTCAGTGCTGAAGAAAATATTGCCAAGATTGGCCGCCGGGCTAATTTAGCAACTGTTTATTTGGTTTCAGATGATCAGGGTGAATTACAACGTATTATCCTGCCTGTACACGGTGCCGGTTTATGGTCAACCATGTATGCATTTGTTGCTGTAAAAGCAGACGGTAATACTATTGAAGCTTTAACTTATTACGAGCAGGGTGAAACCCCGGGACTGGGCGGTGAAGTTGAAAACACCCGCTGGCGCGCATTGTGGGAAGGAAAAGAGCTATTTGATGCGCAAGGTATTCCTGCCATTAAAGTTGTGAAAGGACAAGCCGCTGCGGATTCAAAACATGAAGTCGATGGATTGTCAGGTGCAACATTAACCAGTGTTGGTGTTGAGCAAACTTTTACCTTCTGGCTCGGTAAGCAAGGCTTTGGCCCGTTTCTCAATAAAGTTCGTCAGGGAGCGCTAACTCATGGCTAAATCTAATGAAATAAAGGCGGTATTAACCGCGCCAATAGCAAATAATAACCCTATTGCATTGCAGATCCTCGGAGTTTGTTCTGCTTTAGCGGTAACAAGTAAATTAGAAACAGCGGTCGTAATGACGCTGGCGGTGATTTTTGTAACGGCATTTTCGAATTTATTTATTTCCATCATTCGTCATCATATTCCCAACAGTGTGCGTATTATTGTGCAAATGGCCATTATTGCGTCTCTGGTAATTGTTGTTGACCAATTTCTTAAAGCCTACGCATTTGCTATTTCCAAACAGTTATCTGTTTATGTCGGCTTAATCATTACCAACTGTATTGTAATGGGGCGTGCAGAAGCCTTTGCAATGAAAAATAAACCCTTCCCAAGTTTTATGGATGGTATCGGAAATGGTCTGGGTTATGGGGCTATTCTGGTGATTGTCGGCGGTGTTCGTGAGTTGTTTGGTTCCGGTGCTTTATTCGGTATCGAAATCTTGCCACTAACCTCGAATGGCGGTTGGTACCAAAGTAATGGTTTATTGTTACTGCCACCAAGTGCCTTCTTTATTATTGGCGGGATTATCTGGGCGTTGCGGGTTATGAAGCCAGAGCAAGTTGAGCCGAAGGAGTAATTTAAATGGAACATTATCTTAGTATTTTTGTGCGTTCTATTTTCATGGAAAATATGGCATTAGCTTTCTTCCTGGGGATGTGTACATTTCTTGCGGTTTCCAAGAAAGTTAAAACCTCGATGGGGTTAGGGATAGCGGTTATTGTGGTACTGGGTATTTCAGTGCCGGTTAACCAGATCATCTACTTTAATCTGTTAGCGCCGGGTGCATTGTCATGGGCTGGTTTACCTGAAGCAGACCTCAGCTTTTTAGGTTTTATCACCTTTATCGGTGTGATCGCCGCGCTGGTACAAATTCTGGAAATGGTATTGGATAAATACTTTCCCGCTTTGTATCAGGCATTAGGTATTTTCTTACCGCTTATTACTGTTAACTGTGCCATTTTTGGTGGTGTATCATTTATGGTACAGCGTGAATATGACCTGGTCGAATCAGTTGTTTATGGGGTAGGAAGTGGCGTAGGTTGGACTTTGGCAATTGTTGCATTAGCGGGTATCCGTGAAAAAATGAAATACTCAGACGTACCGGAAGGGTTGCGTGGCTTGGGTATTACATTTGTAACGGCCGGATTAATGGCGTTAGGTTTTATGTCTTTCTCAGGTATCCAACTGTAATTGTTTAACATCTCGGGGGGATAGTCCCCCATAAAACAAGGAAAAGGTCGATGGAAATATTTCTCGGCGTAGCCATGTTTACCATTATCGTTTTAGCCTTAGTTGTAATTATTTTAGCGGCTAAAGCAAAACTGGTAAGCACAGGCGAGATTACAATCTCTATTAATGATGAAGCAGATAAAGCTGTTACTACCGAAGCCGGCGGTAAACTGCTTGGCGCACTGGCAAATGCCGGTATCTTTATCTCTTCTGCATGTGGTGGCGGTGGTACATGCGGCCAGTGCCGTGTGAAGGTTAAATCGGGTGGAGGTGATATTCTGCCGACTGAGCTTGACCATATCAATAAGCGTGAAGCGAAAGAGGGCGAGCGTCTTGCTTGTCAGGTAAGTGTCAAAGAAAACATGGACATTGAATTACCTGAAGAGATCTTTGGCGTTAAAAAATGGGAATGTACGGTTATCTCTAATGATAACCAGGCAACCTTTATCAAAGAGCTTAAATTACAAATTCCTGATGGGGAGTCTGTGCCTTTTAAAGCGGGCGGTTATATTCAGATTGAAGCGCCGGCTCACCATGTTAAATACAGCGATTTTGATATTGAAGAACAATATCGCGGTGACTGGGAACATTTTGGTTTCTTTAAATTGGAATCAAAGGTTGATGAGGAAACTATTCGTGCATATTCGATGGCCAACTATCCGGAAGAAGCCGGAATTATCATGCTGAACGTGCGTATCGCGACACCGCCGCCAAGGGATTTATCATTACCTTGCGGTAAAATGTCATCCTATATTTTCAGTTTGAAACCGGGTGACAAAGTCACTATCTCCGGCCCGTTTGGTGAGTTTTTTGCCAAGGAAACGGATAATGAGATGGTCTTTATCGGTGGTGGTGCCGGTATGGCGCCGATGCGCTCGCATATTTTCGATCAGTTCCGCCGTTTGAAAACCAAGCGTAAAGTCAGCTTCTGGTACGGTGCACGTTCGAAACGTGAAATGTTTTATGTGGAAGATTTCGACAGTATTGCAGCTGAAAATGACAATTTCCAGTGGCATGTTGCCTTAAGTGATCCGCAGCCTGAAGATAATTGGGACGGTTATACCGGATTCATCCATAACGTTCTCTATGAAAACTATCTGCGTGACCATGAAGCCCCTGAAGACTGTGAGTACTATATGTGTGGTCCACCGGTGATGAATGCTGCAGTTATTGCAATGCTCAAAGATTTGGGTGTTGAGGACGAAAATATCTTACTTGATGATTTTGGCGGTTAATCTTAGTGGTTAAATCTGTATTACAATGGCTGGCCCTTACCGGGCTGGCCTTTTTTATTTCCGGCTGTGCTGAAAATGCTCCCCGACTTGTTCATCTGCAGGGCAGCACCATGGGCACATATTACCAGGTTAAATATGTGCTGGATGCAACGCAGCAGCAGGACAGCCGTTTTTCTGCGCAAAGTATACAAGCGCAGATCGATCAGCGGCTTGAACTAGTTAACGAGCAGATGTCTACCTACCGGCCTGATTCGGAGCTGTCCCGTTTTAACCAAGCGCAACAATCTTTACAGGTGTCGCAAGCAACAGGAACTGTCATTAAAGCCGCATTGAGGCTATTTGAGCAGAGTAATGGCGCATTTGACGTAACCGTTGGCCCTCTGGTTAATTTGTGGGGATTTGGTCCGGACAAAAAGGCTAATAAAATTCCCTCTGATCAGTTGATTACCCAAAAGCAGCAAATAGTAGGCAGTCAGCATCTGAGTATTGAAGGTAATACCCTTAATAAAGCTGTCCCTGAATTGTATGTGGACCTCTCTGCGATTGCGAAAGGTTACGGGGTTGATGTTATCGCCGGATATTTTCAGGAGATGGGGATCAATAATTACCTTGTCGATATTGGCGGTGAGTTAAGCTTAAAGGGGATGAAAGCAGATAATAAACAATGGACAATAGCCATTGAAAGGCCTGTAGCAGGACAGAGTGTGCAAAGGGTGATACATATTGGTGATAATGCGATAGCCACTTCCGGTGATTATCGTAATTATTTTGAGTCAGAGGGAGTACGCTACTCACATACTATCAACCCAAAAACTGGCAAACCGATCACTCATAAGTTAGTATCTGTTAGCGTGGTACACCCAAGCAGCATGATGGCGGACGGTTATGCGACGGCGATAACGGTGCTTGGTCCTGAAGCTGGAATGGAGTTTGCCGAACAGCATAAATTAGCGGTTTTTTTGTTAGTTAAAGAAGGTGATCATTTCACTGAATATTACACGTCTGAATTCGAACCATTTTTTACCGAGGAAAAACAATGATTTACTTTTTAGCCACTTTTACTGTTTTTTTAATCGTTGTTGCTGCCATGGCAATTGGTTATATTTTTAATAAAAAAACCATCGGCGGAAGTTGCGGTGGCCTGGCCTCAGTCGGTATTGATAAAGAGTGTGATTGCCCTGAACCCTGTGATAACCGTAAAAAGAAAAATGCAGAACAGGCACGGATAGATAAATTAGCGGCAGCGCAGCGAATCATTTAATGTATTTGGAGTTAAATGAGCACACTCATTGTATTGGCTGTAAATAATGATGCGAACTGGGGTTGCTTATTGAACGGCGTTTACGGTGCATAGATACACCCTACCATTAGCTAGCCGTAGGGTGTGTTGCGCGCATCTCCCCAAATTTAAATAAGCAGATTCATTTTCCCACGCAATTTCAGACCATGTACGTATCCGAATTGCTATTACTGGTTTAGCTTTTTTTGTGACTTTTGCAGCCAGCGATCCAGAGCATTAGCAAAATTTTGCTTCTCTTTGTCTCCAAATTTATTTGGTCCTCCGCTAATCTGGCCGATACTTCTCAGCTCTTCTGACAAATTGCGCATTGCCAGACGCTGGCGGATGTTTGCCTGCGTATAAAGCTCTCCTCTCGGATTAAGTGCGCAAATGCCTTTTTCGACTAATTCCGCTGCTAAAGGAATATCCTGAGTGATGACTAAGTCATTTATTGCCGCATGCTTGCAAATATAGTTATCTGCAACATCAAAACCCTGAGATACTTGTACGGTTTTTACCAAATCACGGCGCGCGATAGGTAAAGGGGAGTTGGCAACAAATACCAAAGCTGTTGAGGTACGCTGGCTTGCCCGTAAAACCATCTCTCTGACCGGTACAGGGCAGGCATCGGCATCAATCCATATTGTCATTACTAATCCTTCTTAAAAATACAGGTAATATAACAAAAAAAATAGTTAGTTAATTACACTAAATAACGTCTGATTTAACGTTGCTTTATTATTGATGAATTTCTCATTTTTGTTATGTTTTTGCTAAATAGCTGTTGACTACAAATTGAAGGCGTATATACTGTATGCAGCTTGAAAGTTAGTTTTTATATTTATGTTCGATGTTCCGTATTATGTACCGAATCCTATATTCATAAGTAATAGCAACATTTCTAGCCAACTGCCTGGCAAAGCATCGCAAGGTTAAATTACTCTAATTTAAATAGGATATTATTATGTCTACAACTACTGGTACAGTAAAATGGTTCAACGAGTCTAAAGGTTTTGGTTTCATCGAGCAAGAAAACGGTCCTGACGTATTCGCTCACTTCAGCGCTATCTCAAGCACAGGTTTCAAAACTTTAACTGAAGGCCAAAAAGTACAGTTCACTGTTACTCAAGGTCAAAAAGGTCCTCAAGCAGAAAACATCGTAGCTCTTTAATATTGCTTCGATTGAACTTTAATTAGTTCTTTCTATTTGAACAAAGAAGGTGAGTCATTGACTTGCCTTTTTTTATGCCCGTAAGAAAATTTTGTGTGTTCCGTAGAGTGTGTATAATAGCGCTCACCATAATCAAGCTACCGATTCCTGCAGCTTGAGGCAGCTTAAAGACTTTGTCGCAAAGGAGTAAATTAAATGCGTTTGTGTGATACCCATATTGAAGAATATTTAGACGCAGGGAAAATAGTTATTGAGCCTAGACCTCCGCAATCTTCAATTTCAGGTGTGAGTGTTGATATCCGCCTGGGTAATGAATTCAGAGTGTTTAGCGAGCATACAACGCCTTATATTGATCTTTCCGGTCCCAAAGAAGAGGTCGCTGCGGCACTCGATAAAGTGATGAGTGAATCAATTGTTATTGAAGAAAACGAAGCGTTCTTCCTGCACCCCGGCGAGCTGGCGTTGGCTGTTACCTATGAAAATGTAACCCTGCCGGATAATGTCGTAGGCTGGTTAGATGGTCGATCTTCACTGGCGCGTTTAGGTTTAATGGTGCATGTGACTGCTCATCGTATCGATCCCGGCTGGTCCGGCAAGATTGTATTGGAGTTTTACAACAGCGGTAAACTGCCTCTGGCATTGCGTCCTAAAATGACCATTGGTGCACTGAATTTTGAAGTATTGTCAGCACCGGCGGCCAGACCTTACAACAAACGTGTTGATGCTAAATATAAAGTTCAGCAGGGTGCTGTCGCCAGTCGCATTAATCAAGATACTTAATGATTGAAGCTCATCCAGCTAAAGCAAGGTGATTCTTGTCGTCAACGGTTTAGGCATTGCAACATTAAGTTGCGTTAGTCTTCTAAAACCTCTTACAAGCGTTTAACGTGTCGGCACTACCTGCCGCCACGAATTTTTAAGCGAGTAGTCTTAG
>NZ_JBFGZY010000068.1:0-20115 GCF_041586535.1 Psychromonas sp.
ATCTGTTTAGGCGTCAGGAAAAATAAATGAAAGCGAGGCATTGATTGCAGTAACTAGTTGTTCTAATTGCAAAATCAATAACGAAGCTAGCATTTATTTTAACAAGCATAAATGATCAGATAATTAATCTGATTGGTATAAGATATTGATCGTTGTTGCGTGTTATTCATGTTCAAAAGCGAGTATTCGGATTTTGAACATGAATAACAGGATTTACTATTACTCTTCCGGGTAGGTTCCCCAGCCATCATAATCAATTGAGAATGACTGTGCCAACACCAGTAATTTCTCAACATCTTCCATAATCGCTTCTTCATCGAGGTTCATTTCGACAACAACATCAAAACTTAGGATGATAGATCCGTCCTCTAATTCAAATTCTTCAGGATCGGTAACTTCATAACCTTTTTTGAAGCAGGCGACAGCCGCTTTTTCCAATACATCAAAATCCGTACAGGAGAGGTGATGTTCGATCATATAAACAGCATCAGGGTCACTGCCGTCTTCTAGAATCGCTTCTACAATTTCTTCCGTTTCCTGGCGATGCTCAGCCAGCAGCTCTTCTAAACTTAATGCTTTTTCCATTTTTAATTCCTCTTAATCGCCGCTTTCTGAATTAATATCGGGGCGGTTCACTTCTTGATTCAACTGGTGATATTTTGCGGACATAATAGCGTAAGAGTCCTGCATTAAGCGACGAATTTCACGTTTTTTGTACTGACTAATATCAATAGGCTCGAGCATTTCTACAATCACTTCACCATTATCCCAGCGGTTCAGATCCACTTGGTTGTGGGTGTTGGAGGTCACTGTTGGTACGATATTAACACCTGCTTGTAATGCTGTGTGAAATGCGCCCATTTTAAAAGGCAATAAACCCCGGCCCCGGCTGCGGGTTCCCTCGGGGAATATCCACACTGCCAGATTTTTAGCGCGCATCTGCTCTACTACCTGGTTAATGGTATTGCGTGATTTATTTTGATTCTCTCTGTGAATCAGAATGTTACCCGTTAGCCAGTAGATAAGGCCGAAAAAGGGGATCCACACCAGACTTCTTTTACCAATAGTCACTGAACCGGGTTGCACCGCGCCCGATACCGTCACCATGTCATAGCTGTTCTGGTGATTGGCCAGATAAACCACTGAGCCATTGTTTTTGGCGCTTTCAGGAATACGGATGGTCACCTTCAGACCGAACAACCAGGACATTTTGCTGAATAACATCGCAAAATGGTAAGTGTTCTTGGGGTTGCGCGGGCTGAATAAACAGTAAAATAATGAATAAATGGTCATCAGAATAACCATTACCAGCAATATTATTGCACGGATAATAAATAACATAATATTAAGAGTCTCTTGAGGTTAGTTGTTCGGCTTCAATAATTTCTATTTTATCAACGCGTTGTAAGCCGCGCGGTAATTTACTGCCGCGTCGGCCACGGTCGCCCTGATAATGAGCTAAATCACTGGCTTTTAAAGTAAGTTTGCGTTTACCTGCGTACAAGGTAACAGAACTTCCCTCGGGGATAATTTCCAGCATGGTAACAAACTCTTCGCGTTTAGTCGCTTTTGCGGCAATGATGTTAATCATCTTGTTACCTTTACCTTTGCTTAAGCTGGGTAAACTGTTTACCGGAAAGAGCAGCATACGGCCTTCATTACTGATCGTTAAGCACCAGTCATCATCACTGCCTGTAAGTTTTTTCGGTGGCATTAATTGTGCGTTAGCGGTGAGGTTGATCAGCGCCTTACCATTTTTATTGCGGCTATTGATATCAGCAAATTGGGCAATAAAACCATAACCATGATCACTGCTGATAATAAAACGATCCTGATCATCACCAATTAACGCACAGACAAAAGGCACATTTTCATTTTGGTTAAAGCGTCCGGTCAGCGGCTCTCCCTGCGAACGGGCGGAGGGCAGGGAGTGTGTATCCAGAGAATAGGACCGTCCGGCAGCATCGATAAATATACAACTCTGATTACTTCTTCCCTGTGCCTGAGTAAGAAATTCATCACCGGATTTATAATTTAATGCCTGAGTATCAATATCGTGACCTTTGGCAGCACGAACCCAACCCTGACTTGATAAGACAACCGTTACCGCTTCACTGGGTATTAACTCTTTTTCGGTGAGGGCTTTTGCTTCTAGGCGTTCAATAAGGGGGGAGCGGCGATCATCGCCATATTTTTGCGCATCCGCATGGATCTCTTTTTTAACCAGGGTCTTTAAACGTCGTTCTGAGCTTAATAAAAGCTCTAATTTTTTCTGCTCGGTGTGAAGTGACTCCATCTCTGCGCGGATTTGAATTTCTTCCAGTTTGGCAAGCTGACGAAGTTTGATTTCTAAAATAGCATGCGCCTGAGTTTCAGATAGCCCGAAACGAGACATTAATTCCGCTTTCGCATCATCATAGGTTCTGATGATTTCAATAACTTCATCAATATTCAGATAAGCGGCCAGTAACCCTTCTAAAATATGCACGCGCGCTAAGATTTTATCCAGGCGGAACTGCAGACGGCGACGTACGGTATTTATCCGATACACCAGCCACTCATTTAAAATGCAGACTAATCCTTTAACCTGCGGCCGCTGGTTCAGTCCGAGCATATTCAGGTTAACTTTATGATTAACCTCCAAATCCGTTGAGGCAAACAGGTGGTTCATTAACGCTTCAATATCAATACGATTGGAGCGCGGTATAATGACCAGCCGGGTCGGATTTTCATGATCGGATTCATCGCGCAGATCCGCAATCATGGGTAATTTTTTATCCTGCATCTGTTTGGCAATTTCTTTTAGAATTTTGCCGCCGGAAACACGGTGCGGCAGTGCGCTGATAACAATTTCACCATTGCCCGCAGCATAGACAGCACGGCTTTTAAAGCTGCCGCGGCCGGTTTCGTAAATATTCTTTATCTCTTTCCTGGGGGTGATTATTTCAGCTTCAGTGGGATAATCCGGTCCCTGCACAAAATCCATTAAATCATCCAGATTGGCTTTGGGATTATCAATCAGATGGCAGCAGGCCGCCGCGACCTCACGGGCATTATGGGGCGGAATATCCGTTGCCATGCCGACCGCAATACCGCTTATGCCGTTTAATAGAATATGCGGTAAACGTGCCGGCAGTAATACCGGCTCTTTCAGGGTGCCGTCGAAATTGGGTTTCCAATCCGTGGTGCCTTGCCCCGTTTCAGAGAGTAACAGTTCGGAAAACACCGACAGACGCGACTCCGTATAACGCATTGCGGCAAATGACTTGGGATCATCGGGTGCCCCCCAGTTGCCCTGCCCGTCAATTAACGGGTAGCGGTAGGAGAAAGGCTGCGCCATCAGTACCATAGCTTCATAACAGGCACTGTCACCATGGGGATGGTATTTACCCAATACATCACCAACAGTACGCGCTGATTTTTTATACTTGGCAAGTGCGGATAAACCCAGTTCTGACATGGCATAGATTATGCGTCTTTGCACGGGTTTTAGACCATCACTGATATGCGGTAAAGCTCTGTCCATGATTACATACATGGCATAGTTAAGGTAGGCATCTTCGGTAAATTTAGTTAGCGGTAATTTTTCAATACCTTCTAAGCTTAAATCTATTAGATCACTCATGTGAAACGACCCTGTTTATTGGAGTGCAAAAACGTTGATTATAACGTAAATGCAGTGTAAGAAAAAAATACAAATGAACTATTGAGAGATCCGCGAAAAATACCACGCGCATCTTGAACTGAGGTTATAGCAGTTGCAATATTATGTTATTTATTGGCCAGTTTGGTTTTCAATAAAGATGGTCATTTGCCAACGCAGCCACTCTCTGGTGATTGAATTTAACTTCAGGAGCTTATCTGAATCCAGATAAGCTCCGGTTTTTTTATAGCATTGAAAATGCTTTTTTAGCGGCGATCAGGGTGTTTTCAATATCCTGATCACTGTGTGCTAAAGATAAAAATCCGGCTTCAAAGGCTGATGGCGCAAGATAAATACCCTGTTCGAGCATCAAGTGGAAGAATTTTTTGAATTTTTCTACATCACAGGCACAAACTTGTGCGTAACTGCTGATTTTTTCCTCTTCTGTAAAGAAGAAGCCAAACATACCACCTACATAATTTACTGCCAGAGGAACATTTTCTTCCTGCGCCACTCGCTTTAAACCCAGTGCTAATTTTTCGGTTTGTTCTGCAAGTTTTGCGTATTCCGGTGTATCCAGAGCAGTGAGCGCTGCTAAACCAGCATGCATCGCGATTGGATTACCAGACAGCGTACCCGCCTGATAAACCGGGCCGGTCGGGGCGATATGCTGCATCACTTTTTTACAACCACCAAAGGCACCGACGGGCATGCCGCCACCGATCACTTTGCCTAAGGTTGTTAAATCAGGTTTGATATTGTAATAAGCTTGTGCGCCGCCCAGAGCGACGCGAAAACCTGTCATCACTTCATCTAAAATTAATAAAGCACCATTGGCATCACAGATCTCTCTTAGTCCTTGTAAAAATCCGTTTTCAGGTGGAATACAGTTCATATTACCGGCAACGGGCTCGACGATAATGCAGGCGATTTGTTCTTTGTATTCAGTAAACAACTGCTCTACAGAGGCGAGATCATTGTAAGTTGCCGTTAAGGTGTGCTTGGCAAAGTCTGCTGGAATTCCCGGTGAGCTTGGTTGCCCCAGAGTGAGTGCGCCTGAGCCCGCTTTAACCAATAATGAGTCCGCATGGCCGTGATAATTACCTTCAAACTTTAAAATTTTGTCGCGACCGGTGTAACCACGCGCTAAACGTATCGCACTCATTGTCGCTTCAGTACCCGAGCTGACCATACGCAGTTGTTCCATTGACGGGACTAAACTTTTCACTTTTTCCGCCATGGTAATTTCAATTTCAGTGGGAGCACCAAAACTTAATCCATTTTCCGCAGCGCTTATAACAGCCGCTTTTACATCGGGATGATTATGGCCGAGAATCATTGGTCCCCATGAGCCAACGTAGTCGATGTACTGTTTTTTATCGACATCATATATGTAGGCACCCTGTGCTTTTTCAATAAAAACGGGGCCGCCACCAACGCCATTGAATGCGCGAACCGGGGAGTTAACGCCACCGGGAATAATTGCTTGTGCTCGATCGAAAAGCTGCTTGGATATGCTCATAAAGGTCCTAGTAAATACCATCAAATTAGACCTCTATGATAACAAATCCTTTATTTATGTATATACGCTTGTTGTCTGCAATTTTTTATTTTACTCTTTGATTAATTGGCTATTTATAATTTTGCACGTAGTTTTTTTTGCGTTACATCATTTTAGTTTCAGGTGTTGTTTTATATAATGTTGACCTTGCATTTGTGCTTGGTGCTGTTTGAACCGCTACTTTCATTCTCTTACCTAAAAAATAGTTGTTTTTATTTAATGAATCAAAAAAGACCGACATGGATTACTAATCTCCCTAAACGCCTTATAGAGCGCTTTTTTACCCGTAAAAATAGTTCATTGCTGATTTGGTTATCGGCCTTTATTGGTATTCTAGCCGGCGCTATGTCCGCCTTATTTGATCATGGTATCGTCTGGGTGAGCGAACAGCGTTTACATTTAATCGCCTCTTTTGGTGATTCTAATATTCCGCTGTGGGTGATTGCCATCCCCGTTTCTTCATTGATGGCCGGTTTGGCATTCTACCTGACCCATCGCTTTGCGCCGGAAGCCGGCGGCAGTGGTATTCCTGAGATTGAAGGTGCCATGGAGGGAATGCGTCCGGTACGTTGGAAAAGAGTCATTCCGGTAAAGTTTTTCGGCGGTTTATTAGCCCTTGGCAGTGGTATGGCTCTGGGCAGGGAGGGGCCATCGGTACAGTTAGGCGGCAATATCGGGCGAATGATTTCAGATATTTTTAAAATTGATAAAACTGATGCGCAGGCGCTGTTAGCGGCGGGCGCTGCCGGGGGGTTAGCTGCAGCCTTTAATGCACCACTTGCCGGGATAATGTTTGTTATTGAAGAGATGCGTTCACAATTTAATTACAGCTTAACCTCTACAAAAAGTGTTTTTATGAGCGCGGTCATGGCAACGATTGTGATGCGTTTTGTAGCGGATCAGGATGCGGTGATCACCGTTACCCAATATTCACATCCTAATCTGCTGTCATTATGGTTATATCTGCTCTTGGGTTTTTGTTTTGGCGTGATCGGTCTGTTTTTTAATAAAATGCTGCTTGCCACGCAGGATATGTATCTGTTTATCCATAAAAATAAACGCTGGCGTTTTGTCGCTATCGGCTTGTTTCTCGGGGCTGTTTTTGGCGCTTTATCTATCTTGGAGCCAACCTTCGCCTATAGCGGTATAGAACTGATTCCCGAGATAGCAGGCGGGCACTATTTCGCTGGTGGCTTAATGGTTATTTTTCTTTTCCGCACATTAACTACTTTGGTTAGTTTTGGCTCCGGTGCACCAGGTGGTGTTTTTGCGCCTACCTTAGCGCTGGGCACATTATTTGGTATGTTATTCGGATTGGCCGGGCATGCTTTATTTCCCGAAATTGTGACCGAGCCGGGCAGGTTTGCTATCGCCGGGATGGGCGGGTTATTCGCAGCATCGGTACGCGCGCCGATCACCGGCATATTATTAGTGATTGAAATGACCAGTAATTATGAGATGATTTTACCCTTAATCGTGACCTGCCTGGGGGCGACAATGGTTGCGCAGACGCTTGGCGGACGTCCAATTTATACACAGTTACTTGAGCGGACCATGCGTCTGTCTATGCGTCAGAAACGTGAAGAACAGACACGCAAAGCGATGCAGCATCTGGATCGCAAGCAAAGGTAGTGTTTAATAAGAGAATTTACATGAGTTAATACTTGAACTCGTTAGTCAGGTACTGGATAATGATTCTCTGCTTACAAATTTTTAGAGGTTACGATGACATCCGAAGTCGAAATGGCAATGCCAATTTATTTTAGTGACAGTGCTGCGCATAAAGTCAAAGGACTGATTGCGGAAGAAAACAATCCAGCATTAAAATTACGTGTGTACGTGACGGGCGGTGGCTGTTCAGGGTTTCAGTACGGTTTTACTTTTGATGAAAAAGTAAATGAAGGTGACACCTTGATCGAAAATGATGGTGTGACGTTATTGATTGATTCTATGAGTTTGCAATACCTGGTCGGCGGTACCGTCGATTATGTTAATGGTTTAGAGGGGTCGCGATTTTTTGTTAATAACCCCAATGCCACGGCGACTTGCGGTTGCGGTTCGTCTTTTTCAATATAAGCTTTGCTCTTTGCAAAATTATTCGCACAGGCATACTCTTAGCCCGGTGCGAATAATTTGCTGAAAACCTTTTTTTAATCTTCTCTTATTTCTGATTAGATATTATCCCAGTCAACCACTCCTTGTTTATTTAACTCGCGCAGTAGTTTTTTATCGACTAGATTATAAGTTATGCTTTTGATTAAGGCCTGCTTATGTTTGCTCGAATTATCCATTTTTTTTCCTATCGCCCTTATTGGATTGCGCTGCTTATTGCCTGCCTGCTATTCTTGTGGATGTTTTCCGGCAGCCTGGAACATCAACCGCTAGCAACAAAAAAAACAGCACAAGAAACTCTTCCCAAGGTGCAGGTAACTCACTTAATCCCTCAACAAATAACCAAGTCATTAAGCCTATATGCGCGCAGTAAAGCCAATAGTCGGGCTGTAGTCCGTGCTGAGGTCGCGGGGGTAATTATCAACAGTTTGGCGACCAAGGGGCAATATGTACAACTGGGAAATAGATTAGTCGATATAGATAAAAATGAATTACCTGTCAGGCTCGGCCAAGCCAAAGCGTTGCTCGATGAGCGGCAGTTAAATTATGATGCGGTGAAATCGCTGAATGCCAGAGGTTTGCAGGCAAGTATCCGCCTGGCTGAAGCAAACAGTTTATTATTAATGGCTAAGTCCGAAGTTGAAGTATTACGCCTGATGCTGGCTCGCACGAATATTCGCGCGCCTTTTGCGGGTATTCTGCAGGAGCAATTTGTGGAACAGGGCGATTATGTCAAAGTTGGCGATCCTGTTTTCAGCATAGAAAACATTGATCCGATCGTTTTTCGCGGTGATGCTACGGAGCACCATGTCAACCAGCTTAGTGTAAACCAGAAAGTCACTGCAACGCTGTTATCGGGCGAGGTGTTAAGCGGTAAATTAACCTATGTATCAGCAGTAGCGGATCCGCGCAGCAGTACTTTTGCTGTTGAAGCACAGTTTACCAATCCGGATTTGAAAATCTTTTCCGGAATCAGTGCAGAGCTGGTCATTCCGCTTTATAGCGTACAGGCCGTTTACGTCTCACCTTCAGCGTTAGCAATGGATGAAAACGGTAATTTAGGCGTTAAATCAGTTGTAGACGGAGAGGTTGTTTTTACCGCGATTGAACTGGTTGAGGCTGGCAATGACGGTGCCTGGTTAACAGGTTTTCCCGGCGCGGTGGATATTATTACCCTGGGACAGGGGTTTGTTAAACCGGGCGACCGCGTGCAGGCCATTGCGGCGGAGCAGTAATCATGCGCACCATTATTGAGGCCTCATTATCCCGCAAACGCGCTGTATTAATGCTGCTGGCCTTTTTATTGACTGCCGGTCTTGGGGCTTATATTAATATCCCCAAAGAAGCTGAACCGGATGTGCCTATCCCGATTATATATATATCTGTCCGCCATGAGGGGATCTCCCCTGAAGATGCTGAGCGCCTTCTGTTACGACCATTAGAGCAGGAGCTGCGTGGTCTCGAGGGAATAAAGGAGATGAAAGCAACGGCAAGTACCGGTCATGCGTCGGTTATTTTGGAATTTTATGTGGGGATTGACATTAAAGATGCGTTAATTGATGTGCGTGAGCAGGTCAATCAGGCAAAGGGGAAATTACCTCAGGGCGGGGACGAGCCGATTGTCCGGCAGGTGACCTTGGCGACTGAAAACCCTGCCTTGACTATTTTATTGTCAGGCAGTGCACCGGAGCGTGCGATGGTGACCCTGGCTCGCACTCTGCGGGATAATATAGAAGGGTTTGCAGAAGTGCTGGAAGTGAAAATAGGTGGTGACCGTGAAGATATGGTGGAAATTTTGGTTAATCCGCTGTTGATGGAAAGTTACCGGCTTAATATGAATGATATCTACAACCTGGTTTCCCGTAATAACCGTCTGGTCGCAGCAGGTGTTTTGGATACCGGAAAAGGACGCTTTCCCATTAAAGTGCCCGCGGTTTTTTCTACCATTAAAGATGTTTTGGAGATGCCGATTAAGGTTGACGCTGATAAGGTGATCACCTTTGCCGATGTTGCCCGGATTCGGCGTACTTTTAAAGACCCGACAAGTTTTGTCAGGGTCAATGGTTTGCCGACCATCTCTCTGGAAGTGGTTAAGCGTCCAGGGGAAAATATCATCGATACGGTTGCTAAAGTTAAAGCTTTTATGAGCGATAATGAAGATCTCTTACCCAATAATATCCAGATCAGTTATGCAGGCGATCGTTCTGAAGATGTCAAAACCATGCTTAACGACCTGCAGAATAATGTCCTCAGCGCAGTTTTATTAGTGGTAATTGTGATTATCGCCATTCTGGGATTAAGAAGTGCGGCTTTGGTTGGCATTGCAATTCCAGGTTCATTTTTAACCGGTATTTTAGTACTTTGGGCCTCCGGCATTACCGTCAATATTGTGGTGTTATTCGCGCTGATTATGTCAGTCGGGATGCTTGTTGATGGTGCGATAGTCGTTACTGAGTTTGCGGATCGGGCGATGGCAGCTGGTGAATCCCGTCATACAGCTTACCTCCATGCGGCAAGGCGCATGGCATGGCCGATTATTGCCTCAACAGCAACAACCCTGGCTGCCTTTGCACCTCTATTATTCTGGCCCGGTATTACCGGAGAGTTTATGAAATACCTGCCGCTGACATTGATTGCCACTTTAACTGCTTCCCTTGTTATGGCGCTGATCTTTATTCCTGTATTGGGCTGTGTGGTTGGAAAACCACGCTTGTTATCTGAACAGGAAAAAAAGAATGCTTTATTAGCAGAAAGCGGAGACCTGTTAACCTTAAGCGGTTTTTCCGGATTTTATGTAAAAACACTCAATAAAGCGATTAAAAGTCCCTGGCTGGTACTATTCGCCGCGACAGCTATCGCTGTTTCCGGGGTTGTCTTATTTGCAAAATCAAATTTAGGGGTCGAGTTTTTTCCGGAAGTAGAGCCTGCCGGTATTAATGTCAAAGTACGCTCTTACGGTGATTTTTCGATCTATGAACAAGATGAGATTATGTCGCGTATTGAACAGAAAATCTTACCGCTCAGTGATGAAATCGATACCCTTTACCTGAAAACCGGAGACGAAACAGGTGAATTGATTGGTAATATGCGTATCAATCTGCATGACTGGCAGGACAGGCGCAGCGCTAATAAAATTATTGCTGATATCCAAACACGTACCCGAGATCTGCCCGGAGTTGAAATTGAGCTTAAAAAAGATCAGGCGGGCCCGCCTGCCGGTAAAGCGTTACAAATTGAAATCAGCTCAAGGAACCCGGAACTATTGCAGGAAAGTGCAGAAAAAATTCATTATCTGCTCCAGAAAAAACCGTATTTTGTGAATATTGAAGATGATGGTGAGAAACCGGGGGTTGAGTGGCAACTCAAGATTAATCGCGCCGACGCTGCCCGTTATGGCGCCGATGCAACCCTGCTCGGAAGCAGCGTACAGTTTTTGACTAATGGGTTGATGTTGGGTACCTATCGCCCCGATGATGTCGATGATGAGTTGGATATCCGCGTCCGTTACCCGGAAAAAGAGCGTACCTTAAGTAAACTTTCAGCACTGCGCCTGCAGACCAGCGCAGGACAGGTGCCGATCAGCCAGTTTGTTTCCTTTATGCCCTCTGCAAAACAGTCATCAATAAAAAAAGTGGATAGCCGTATTGTGATGACCGTGGGGGCAGATATCGCAGCAGGTTATAATCTGAGTCTTATTTTACCGGAGCTGGAAAATGAATTACCCGACTTGGGGTTAGATCCGCGTGTAAGTTTAAAAGTTCGTGGTGAAAATGAAGATCAGCAGGAATCGGCTGAATTTCTGGAAAGTGCTTTTATAGTGGCGTTATCCGTTATGGCACTTATTTTAGTACTGCAGTTTAACTCTTTTTACCAGGCATTTTTAATTTTGAGCGCTGTGGTTTTTTCAACCACGGGGGTTTTTTTCGGTCTTTTTTTAAGTCAAAGTGCTTTTGGCATTATTATGTCGGGTATCGGTGTTATCGCCCTGGCGGGGATAGTTGTTAATAACAATATCGTTTTAATTGATACTTTTAATGTATTAAAAAACAGTGCCTCAAGTATTGAAGAGGCAATATTAAGAACCGGTGCGCAACGCATCAGACCGGTATTATTAACCACAGTAACCACTATTTTCGGGTTGATGCCGATGGTGTTAAAAGTGAATCTGGATTTTTTTAACCGCAGCATTGAGTTTGGTGCCCCGTCCACGCAATGGTGGGCGCAACTTGCCACCGCCATCGCCGGTGGTCTGACCTTTGCAACCCTGTTAACACTGGTTTTAACTCCCTGTTTGTTGATGATTGGCGCCAATGTTTCAAGATACATGGCTGGGTTTGCATTGTCCCGCAAAATAAAATAAACACTTTCCTAAGCAGCACTCGATGAAAGCTTATTGATACCAAATCCGATAATTATCTACTCATTTATACTTGCTAAAATGAATGCTAGCTAGACATAAAACTACGTTTTAGTCTTTGTTATTGATTTTGCAATTAGAACAACTAGTTACTGCAATCAATGCCTCGCTTTCATTTATTTTTCCTGACGCCTAAACAGATCATTTAATTAATCCAATTGGTATAACTGCTGATTACACTGAATTTTTACCTAAATGAATTGCTCTGCTGTATACTCATGCCGCTTTATTCTGTAGCGGCATCTGAAAGGGAAATAGGAACAGTGGACAGTCAACTATGTTAGAAAAATTTATTTATATTGCCGATATGATCGGTGTGATCTCCTGTGCGATTTCGGGAGTATTAGTGGCTACCCGCTTACGTATGGATCCCTTTGGCATCATCGTTCTTGCCGGAGTGACTGGTATCGGTGGCGGTACACTTCGGGATATGATGATGGGCGCAACGCCGGTGTTCTGGATCGTTGATAATAACTACATCTACGTTATTTTAATCACTGCGGCGTTAAGTGTCTGGTGGTTACATCATATTCATCGCGCACCCCCTTATTTATTGCTTATTTTGGATGCATTTGGCCTGGCGACCTTTACCGTTATCGGTGCCCAAAAGGCATTGTCCCTGGGCTTTAGCGGGCCTGTTGCCATTAGCATGGGGTGTATAACTGGCGTCGTGGGGGGGATGATTCGGGATCTGCTCAGCGGTCAAATTCCTTTTGTTCTGCAGAAAGATATTTATGCAACCGCATCTATTCTTGGCGGGGTCTTATTTGTGTTTTGCAAGTACATTGAATTGACTCCTATTTTAGCTATGAGTATCGCAATCAGCGGAACATTAATATTACGTCTGAGCGCAATATACTGGCATCTTACTCTGCCGGTGTTCAGCTCGGACAGAGAAGCTTAACCTTTTGCAACGTCTGAGTTGAATAAACAATCATTAGCAATGAATTTTTATTGATGCATTTTCGCCAGACGGTTGATAACATATCTTAATTAAGAGTTTAAATAGGTGTTGTAATGGACGTAGTACAAGATTCAAAACAGTTAGTAGACTGGTTCCGTAATTCGGCGCCATATATTAATGCGCACAGAGGAAAAACCTTTGTTCTAATGATCGGAGGGGAAGCCTTAGAAACCGATAATTTTCAGCATATTATCAATGATATTGCATTATTGAACAGTTTGGGCGTGAAGCTGGTTTTAGTGCATGGTGTGCGTCCACAAATTCAAAAACAGTTGGAGATGCATGGCCATGAAAGTCAGTTTGCTGATGATTTGCGTATCACCGACGACAAAAGTCTGACCCTGATAAAACAGGCCGTTGGCGCGGTACAAATTGAATTACAATCACGTTTATCCATGGGCTTGGCGAACTCGCCAATGCAGGGGGCGGCGATACGTACGGTGATCAGTAATGTGGTAACTGCGCAGCCTATAGGTATTAAAAATGGTGTTGACTTCTGCCATGCCGGTAAGGTCAGAAGAATTGACGTGGTTGGCATAAGAACCCAGCTTGCTTCTGGCGCTATTCCGGTTATTTCACCTATTGGTTATTCGGTGACCGGTGAAGTGTTTAATCTGCTGGCAGAAGAGGTGGCAACGCAGGTAGCTGTGGGGTTAGAGGCCGATAAATTCATCGGTTTCTGTTCCAATACCGGGGTACTGGATGAGGATGGTAATGTTATTACCGAACTTTTGCCTAGTGAAGCTCAAGAGCATATCGATATTATGGAGAAAGAGTCGGATCAGGCCTCCGGTACATTACGTTTTTTACGAGCAGCACTGGCGGCGTGTAAATCGGGAGTTTCACGCAGTCATTTGATTAGTTATTATGAAGAGGGGGCTCTGCTGAAAGAGCTGTTTACCCGTGATGGAGTGGGCTCTCAAATTGTAAAAGAAAGCTATGAGAGAATCAGAACTGCCACTATTGATGATATCGGTGGTTTACTGGAGCTGATAGAACCTTTAGAAAAACAGGGGATTCTGGTTAAGCGTTCACGTGAGTTATTGGAGAATGAAATAGGACATTTTCAAATTGTTGAACGTGACGGTATGGTTATCGGCTGCGCTGCGCTCTATCCTTTTGAAGATGAAAAAATGGGAGAGCTTGCCTGTCTGGTCAGTCACCCCGAATACCGCAGAAGCGCAAGAGCAGATAATTTGGTGCTGCATATAGAGCGTAAAGCAAAGGCGCTGGGGTTAGATTCTATTTTTGTTTTGACCACACAAAGTATACATTGGTTTAGAGAAAGAGGCTTTGAGTTTGCTGAGCTTAGTCAATTGCCCAAGGCTAAAAAAGAGCTGTATAACCTTAAACGCAACTCTAAGATCTTAGTTCGCAAGATTCGTTAAATTACGCTGATAACAACAAGACCCCATTTACATTTTTATAAATGGGGTCTTGTTGTTACACGTATTACTATTTAACCTCAACTCTGGATTAATGAAAGCGTCATTGTGTCGATTTTCTTATCCAGAGCTTAGGTTATTTCAATACAGGTATTCATTTTGGTTTATGGTTGCATTTGCCATCGATAGGTTCACCGTACAGGTAAAGACTATGGTTGGTTAATTTAATACCGTATTTTTCAGCAATCAGCTTTTGCTGTTGTTCAATAATGTTGTCATTAAACTCAATGACTTCCCCACAGGTTAAGCAGACAAGGTGATCATGATGGTGTTGATTAGCAAGTTCAAATACTGATTTACCACCTTCAAAATGATGGCGGGTGACAATACCCGCATCGTCAAATTGATTTAGTACGCGGTAAACAGTTGCCACGCCCACTTCATCTTCTTGCTCAAGTAATTTTTTATAAAGATCTTCGGCACTAATGTGTTGATTCTCTGGCTGTTGTAATAAGCTTAAAATCTTCACCCTGGGGGACGTTATTTTCAGTCCGGCTTCTTTTAATGCATCGTGTTCTATAGACATGCTGGATCCCTACTGTGTGAGTGACGGGTAATTAATCTGCAAGTTCGGCAAGGCACATTTCATCGTAAACTTGTTTTGACCATTCTTTTACGCGAGTAGCAGTTAGTTCAGGTTGACGATCTTCATCGATACCAAGGCCGATAAAATGCTCATCATCAATTTGCGCTTTTGATGCTTCAAAATCATAACCGGCAATAGGCCAGTGTCCGACAATGATAGCACCTTTGCTTTCAACGATATCGCCCAATTGTCCCATAGCATCAAGAAAATATTCCGCATAATCTTCCTGATCACCACAGCCGAAGATAGCAACCAGCTTATCATTAAAATCAATATCTTCTAATTCAGGGAAAAAATCATCCCAGTCGCATTGCGCTTCACCGTAGTACCAGGTTGGAATACCAAATAACAGTAAGCTGAATTCTGCAATTTCTTCCTTGGTACTTTTGGCAATGTCTTTAACTTCAACTAATTGTTGACCTAACTCTTTTTGGATCATTTTAGCAACAGCTTCTGTGTTGCCTGTGTCACTACCAAAAAAAATACCTACACTAGCCATTGTCGATTACCTTTATTTTTAAATTAATTTAACTGTTCGTGAAGTAACTGATTAATTAACTCTCCACGACTAATTTCCTGCTCTTTTGATAGTCTATTCAGTTTTTCAAATAATTGACCATCAACTTTTAATTCAATACGTTTTAAACCTTTCTGCTTATCGCGCAGTACCTGCTTCTTTTTATTGATCTTAAGCTGAACTTGGCGACAATACGGATTGCTTTTTGGTCTGCCTGGACGTATCTCATCAGCAAAAAGATCGTGCGTTATACGATCAAATGATTCTTTTGCCATTTCTTTACCTAAAACTACTATTCTTGTGCTAATAGGGTTAACTGCACGGTATATAATCAACCATTAGTTAAGTGCATTAGAGTATTTTTTGTGACTAGCCAATACCCTTACTAGTCCAAATTATTTCAATAATTGCTTTCGCGATAAAGCCTGTACAACCAAAAAATAGGACAGCCCAAACTACTTGCCGGCCAAATTTAGGCACATTACCGCGTTTTAATACATCTTGAATGGACAGGCCTATTAATAAAAAAAGCAGTAGGTAAAAGCCATACAGGCCAATTATCTCAATCTGTTCAGTGTATTCTTGTAACACATCAAGGCCCCATTCAAAAAAGAAGGGGGAATATAACATAGTCCGCGGGTTATTGGGAATACGATTTTGTCCGCTTTGTCAGTTTGTTAAACAGCTGCATTGTCTGTTGATTTAAAAAATTCTTTTACCAAGCGGTTAAAGGTTTTAGGCTTTTCTGCGTGTAACCAATGGCCTGTACCATTTATCACTTTTGCCTGCGCGTTGGGAAAGTAGCGTAAAATAGTACTTTGATATTCAGGTTTAATATAATCTGAATCAGACCCTTTAATAAAAAGCACCTTTTTATTAAAAATGTTGTCGCTCTCAGGCCAGCCTCGGATCGAAGCGTAATTTGCGATGAGTGCGCTTAAATTAAACTGCAGTTTAAAATATTCACCCTGTTTGCGCAGTGATTTTAGTAAAAACTGACGGACTTCTGGCATCTTAACATAGCCACTTAAGATTGAATCCGCTGCTTTCCGGGTTGTTATCTGCTCTTTTGCAACGGCTGTTAACCCTTTAAAAACATCATTGTGTTTTTCCGGATAGGCAACAGGGGCGATATCTGCGACGACTATTTTATTGATACGCTGTGGATTCAATAAAGCGCAGGCCATAGCCACTTTTCCGCCCATTGAATGACCTACAATGGAAAAGTTTTCTATATTAAGGTGATCCGCTAATCTGAAAATATCATTAGCCATTTCATGATAAGTCATGGAATTATCATGCGGACTGCTGCCATGATTTCTTAAATCAACAGAAATAGTGTGATGTGTGTCGTGTAATTCGTTCTCTAACAAAAAGAGGTTTGAGAAACTACCGAATAACCCGTGTATGATAAAAATGTTTTCACCTGATTGTTTTAATTCAGATAAAGCCGGTTGCTTGTGTTGGTAATTAAGTATCATAGAATTCTGTCTTAAAGTGAAATATTATGGGCAGACATTTTTGACGATGACAATCAATATGTCTGCGGATAATATGAAAATGGCTATTCAAAAGGTTGAAGAGGCATGCTTGTCTTTTAACTGGCTCCGGAATAGACCAAAAAATAATATCTTTTTCAGTTTAACATAGTTGCAACATTAACTGATTGTTTTTTATAAAATTGTATTTCTGATATAAATTTTGTAGTTAGTGTTTGTTAGTGAAATTTTTTTAATTTTCAGACTGAAATAGAATACAATACAGTAAAATAAAAATAAAAATAAAATAATAAGAAAAGTGGTGAATAACGAATGGTGAAAAAATGAAGAATATTGAAATAGAAGATGATCTTTATAAATATATTTTGGCTAATATTGAAGCCTTCGGAGAAACGCCTTCACAGATTCTACGTAGATTATTGTCATTGCCTGATACCTCTGAAAGTAAGCCTGTTTCAACAGCACCTGCGGAAAAAGTCGAATCACCTTCGCGGAAAATAACTACGGCGGAGTCAGGCACGACTGCTGAGCAATCCAGTGCTGATATTTCATTACCGGCGTCACTGTCTCACGGCGTTCAGGCGCTATTTGAAAGCGAAGTATTTCAAACAGAAACGATCATTACTAATAAATTTATGATGATGTTGACGACTATGTATCACGAGAATAAAAATGCCTTTGTAGCGGCTGCTGAAAAAACCAAAGGGCGCACCCGAGATTACCTCGGACAAAATTTAAAGGCATTATTAGCCATCGATAATGAAGAAGAACTGGCCTTATTTAAAGCCAGTAAGCCGCGTGATATTCCCTATACGCCATTTTGGGTTATTACTAACGCGAATACCGGCCGAAAACGCATTATTATCACGCAAATGATGGCCTCTATGGGGTACCCCCATCATTTGATCGAACGTATAAAAGATGAGATTTAATGGTAATACCAATCAGACTAATTATCTGGTTATTTATGCTTGCGAAAATAAATGCTAGCTAGACAGAAAACTACGTTTTAGTCTTTGTTATTGATTTGATTCAAAGCGTCCTGTTCTTCACCACTTTGTGGCCAGCTAAAGCTGTTCAAAATCGTTCCATACGATTTTGTATAATGAGGAAAACTAGTTTTTGCAATCAATGCCTTGCATTCATTTTCTCTGGCGTCCGAACTGATCATTTAATTAATCCAATTGGTATAACAGCTGTTTTGTTTAGTGAACGATATTTAACCGAATACTCCAGGCATGTGAAGATAGACTTTCAAATGCTTAGATACCCAGTGTAACAACATTTTTTATTTAAACTTATGAGGTAGTAAATATTATGGCAATACATCCCCGCGCAGGCCAACCTGCACAGGCTCAAGATTTAGTCGATATCCCTAAGTTAGTTTCAGCATATTATATTAACCTTCCCGATGTCACGGTAGCGAGTGAGCAGGTGGCATTTGGTACCTCCGGGCATCGCGGCAGTTCATTGAAGAACGCTTTCACTGAATTACATATTTTGGCAATCAGTCAGGCATTAGCTGAATATCGTACTAAGCAGGGGTATACCGGGCCGATGTTTATCGGTAAAGATACTCATGCTTTATCTGAGCCTGCTTTTGTTTCTGCTGTACAAGTTTTAGTGGCGAACGGCATTAAAGTGATAGTGCAGGCTGGCGGTGGCTACACACCCACACCGGTTATTTCACATGCTATTCTGCAGTACAATAAAGCCAATCCGGATAATTTGGCTGACGGTATTGTTATCACTCCATCTCATAATCCTCCTGAAGATGGTGGTTTTAAATACAATCCGCCAAACGGCGGGCCTGCTGACAGCGATGTAACAAAAATCATCCAGGATCGGGCCAATGAAATTTTGAATGATAATTTCGATGATATTCAGCAGTGGGATTTCACTGAAGCAATGGAATCTGACTTAGTTGAAGAATACGATTATGTTCAGCCCTATGTTGATGATTTGAAAAATGTGCTTGATTTAGATGCTATTGCAAAAGCCGGAATCAAAATTGGTGTTGATACGTTAGGCGGTTCAGGTGTTGCATACTGGCCAGCCATTGCTAAAACTTACGGTTTAGATATTGAAGTGGTAAACGATCGCGTTGATCCGACTTTTTCTTTTATGACGTTAGACAAAGATGGCAAAATCCGTATGGATTGCTCTTCTCCTTATGCAATGGCCAGTTTAATAAACCTGAAAGATAAATTTGATGTCGCTATCGCTAACGATCCCGACTACGACCGTCACGGCATTGTTACCAAAAGCTCCGGTTTATTAAACCCGAATCACTATCTTGCTGTGGCAATTAATTATCTGTTTACCCATCGCAGTGACTGGTCTGAGGATGCTAAAGTAGGTAAGACATTGGTATCTAGCTCAATGATTGACCGTGTGGTTGGACAGCTTGGTCGTCAGATGTCTGAGGTGCCGGTCGGCTTTAAATGGTTTGTGGATGGTTTATTCGACGGTTCATTTGGTTTCGGTGGTGAAGAAAGCGCCGGCGCCTCTTTCCTGCGTAAAGATGGTACGGTATGGAGCACCGACAAAGATGGTATTATTCTCGCGTTATTAGCGGCTGAGATTATTGCTGTTACAGGCAGAGATCCTGGTGAGCATTATGCAGAATTTGCTGAAAAATTCGGCGCTCCGGTTTATACCCGTTTTGATGCTCCAGCCAGCCCTGAACAGAAAGCGGTATTAGCTAATCTGAATGCGGATATGGTTGAAGCGGAAACCTTAGCAGGTGAAAAAATCACCGCTAAATTAACCCACGCGCCAGGTAATGGCGCCGCTATCGGTGGTTTGAAAGTGACCACTGAGAACGGCTGGTTTGCTGCCCGTCCATCAGGTACTGAAAACATCTATAAAATTTACTCCGAGTCATTTCTTGGTGACGAACATATTGCACTGATTCAAAAAGAAGCACAGGAAATAGTTGCACAAGCTTTTGTTAAAGCCGGCTTATGATCCGGTAGATGATGTGAGTTAATTTTTTAGCAAAACGAGGGGAGACCCTCGTTTTTTTTTTCGTTAAAGCCTCCAAAAAAGTGACTGCCTGCGTTACTTTTAATTATACCAATTCCGATAATTAGATGATCTATTTAGGCGTAGAAAAAATGGATGAAAGCAAGGCGTTGATTGCAGTAACTAGTTGTTCTAATTACACAAAATCGTATGGAACGATTTTGAACAGCTTTAGCTGGCCACGAAGTGGTGAAGAACAGGACGTTCTGAATCAAATCAATAACAAAGACTAAAACGTAGTTTTATGTCTAGCTAGTTCTCATCCAGAAACAGCGTATTTTTAGTACCCCCTCAGTTCGGTCTTGGATTTTATCATGATTCCAAGGCCAATCTTACCTTCAGTA
>NZ_JBFGZY010000069.1:0-19989 GCF_041586535.1 Psychromonas sp.
CCAGCTGTCCGAATACTCGCTAAAAATACCACTGATCAGGCGGCTGCTGATCCCGCCGACGGTATTTGCAGCAATATAAAAACCCACCGCGGCGGGTAACCAGCTCTTGCGTAACTCTTCTCCGAGCAGCGGTATGGCAACCGCAGGACAAACAGCCAGCAATGCCCCCTGGATAAAGCGCAGAGACAAAAACAGTGAATAATTTTCTACCAGCGGCAAGAGTAGAGAGACACTCAGACCGGCAACCATTCCGCTCAATAAAATCGTGCGGCGCCCCACCGCATCAGACCAGCTGGCAGACACTAACAGCCCCAACCCCATGCCAAGCAGCGGTGCAGACATCGCCAGATTGGCAGATAACAGACTAACTTCAAACCCCTGTTGTACCATCGGAATTAGGGGTTGCAGCCAGTAAATGTTGAAGAAGGTAACAACACTGCAAAGGCAGACAGAAATAACTAAACGGTTGTAATGGGTTAATTTTTTCATTTTATAAATTTATCGTTGCTGGTGTAAAGGGCGAAAGGTGTAATGGATGGAAGAATAATAACGGGGTAGTGCAAATAATTAAATTATATTGTTTTTATCATATCCATAGATATAATTTATGCCTATTACAGTTGGTAAAATAAGATTAATGAGTAACCATATCAACCGGAGAATTGGATGGAATTTAGACAACTGCAGCATTTTGTTACTGTTGTTGAGACAGGCAGCATTTCTGCCGCAGCCCGGCAGTTATATCTGGCGCAACCGGCGATAAGTGCGAGCATCAAAAAGCTGGAAAGTGAATTAAATATGCCCCTGTTACACCGGCGTGATAGGGGCGTGAGTCTGACCCACGCAGGGCAGCAGTTTCTGCCCCATGCCCGACAAATCCTGCTGCAGGCCAAGGATGCCAAATTGGCGATGCAGGCTATCGAAGGACTGGTTCAGGGGGAGGTTGAAATCGGCGTCCCGACCATGCTCGGATCCTATTTTTTCCCGCCTTTGTTAATGGCCTTTAAACATCAGTATCCGGCACTGCAGATAAATGTTATTGATAGCGGTACCCGCAATCTGCGTCAGAGATTATTAGATGGTGATTTAGAGCTGGCTGTTATTGCCGAGAAAGATTTACTGCCGGAATTGGATAGCGGCAAGTTGATCCAGGAGGAGATGGTCGTCTGTATGGCGGCCGATCATCCTCTGGCCGCGAAGGAACGGATAGAATATCGGGATTTTCTGACGCATGAGCTGGTGGTCTTTGGTAAAAGTTATTTTCACTATGCGCTAATGAAAAAAATCAGTGACCAGGAAATATTAAATCCGAAAATCGCCTTCACCAGTAACCTGCTGCCTCTGATAAAATCGGTTATCCGTAAGGGCTATGCTATCTCCGCAATGTGGCAGGTGGCCATTCAGGATGATGATCAGATAGTCACCCGCCCCTTTGTCGAACCATTTTGTATCGATCTCTGCCTCGCCTGGCGACGTGACAGTTACCTGTCCAGAGCCAATCAGGTATTTCGTGATTTTATTCTGCAGCAGGTAAAAAACCGATAAATTTAAATGAAGAAGAGTGTTAATAAAACCGGCTTTTTTCTAAGCGCGGTTTTATTAATGTTTTCATATTTCAGTGGCTGGACGTTAGAGCATCTTACGCACACTTTCGTCGGGAATAAACGGCACTTCTAATTCACTTAACGATTTATATTCGAACTTGTTGTGAATAGCGTCAATCCATTTTTTCGCTCTGGGCAGTAATTCCCGATCGTCAGACTGCATTCTGCCGCGGGTAACAAGAATACCCATATCTGCGCCTAAATAACCGTATTCGCCTTCACCATAGATGCGCAGATAAAATGCATCATCCTCATCATCGACATTGGTCCAGTCTATACTTTTACGCAGAAAGCTAATATCACCATCGTCTTCCATCAGCCAGATACCTGATTGCGGCGCTTTGGTAATTAAACGAACTTCATCATCAGTCTGCTTCAA
Source organism: Psychromonas sp. (assembly GCF_041586535.1). GTDB lineage: Bacteria > Pseudomonadota > Gammaproteobacteria > Enterobacterales > Psychromonadaceae > Psychromonas. The sequence goes on from NZ_JBFGZY010000069.1 coordinate 1,984, forward strand.
TACCAGTTGTGTCCAGCTGCCAAAGTCAGCAAATCGATCTTGAATCTGCTGAATGTCTATCTCAAAATCGACATCCATAAATTCCAGCAGGTGGAACAACATTAAGGGAGCACCACCATATTTGGACGTTACCAGGTTGGTTAACGGGCTGGCTCCACTGATACGGGGGTTGATTTCACCCAAATAAACTTCACCGTCATCGGTATCGACCAGGTAGTCGAAGCAGAAAGTACCACGATAGCCATTTTCATAGAGCTTGTCCCCCATTGCCTTGACCATGTTGATGATCTTATCGCGCTGTGCCCCTTTAAGCAGCTCAGGAAAGATATCATTTCCACACCAGCCGCCTTTGTAGGGGGTCAGCTCAGAATAACCGGTAATGTCCGTTTGTAATGGCCCAACCAGCGTACCACATCGGGTCGCCACGGCTTCAACGGTACCTGGCACGTGATTGATATACTTCATTATTTTTAGTTTTTCACCAATAATTTTGGCGGCGTGTTTATCCCAATCCTGCTCGTTTCTAATAAAGAAGGTTGTTTTACCCGAATCGCCATAGGGTGTTTGTACAACCAGATTATCACCGAGCTTGCTATTGGCAGACAATTCCTGAAGCTCTTGATAAGTAGATGCTGTTACGTCAACCAGATTAGGTGCACTAGGTACCCCCGCTTCATCAGCCATCTGCGTAGTGACTATCTTGGAATCAATGTGTTTGCGAAGACTTGCCGGGGGTAACGCAATTTCTAAACCGAGGCTTTTTGCAATTTCTTCAGTTTTTTCATCAAACATTACGGTTAGTATTTTTCCGCCCTTACCATTAGCCTCGAATTGATCCATGGTTTCCTTGTGGCTCAACAAATAGTTAACCATATCTTCCATTGATTGGAACTCCCGCTCACCTTCCAGCTTTGGGGTAATCATGCGAAAGTGCTCACCGTCAAATGAATCAAAATAGGTGATATATTTAAAATTTCTCACCCATTGGGAAAGGCCTAGAACGTTGTAAGCTGTAGGAGATATAAAATAGATCGGTGTGGTATTCTTCTGAAAGAATTTATAGATATCAGACAGGCTTTGCAGTTTATCGGTCTTTTCCATGTTCAGTTCCTTATTGTTCGTCATCATATTAGGTGTTTTTGCTAACTTAATTACGGCCCGCAAGCCTTGTTGTAGAAAACTTCGACAAATTTCATAAACAGTAAATACTTTTTTGTTTAAAATCCCCTCCATTCACTCCTTCCTTTTTTATTGGTTATACACAACAAAAGTTATGTCGGCTGGTAAAATATATGCACTTCCTGTTCAGTAAATTGGTCAAAGGATAAGGTCAAACTTTGCGCTGGCCACAAATAATGAACCTTACCTTGTTGAGGTAAATAAGCCGCCGTATACAAGGTTCCTGACTGGAATTTTTGCTGCGGGCGGTAAAGAGGTGGCTGTAAAAACTGCAGCGTAATTTCCTGTATAGATTGCAGATAGGACGATGCAAGTTGATTTAAGGCATCCAGACGTGTTTTTGAATCCTCAAGAAAAAGTGTTTCCTGACCACCAGCGTCCTGGTGATTGGTGGAGGTGTTCGCAGGGCTAACACAGAGTTCCCTATCAGGCGCTATAAATAACGTCGCGTGCCCCCCCGTCTTATCGAGCAACGCAATATTGTAGTCAAGGTGCACGGGAATACGTTTAAATGCCTTAATTGCTTCCTGGACTGTATTGCATGTCTCAAGCACATAACGTAATACTATCGTTATTCCAAAACCTTCTCCCTGTACAAAGCGGCCTCCGTAAGCGATCGAAACGGCCAGTCCGGAATCATTGATACCATCCAGTGCCCCCCACACGCAATCGGACATAGCAATTACGCTTTTACCCAGCCATTGGCTATGCATAATGGTTGCCTCGCAAAGCATAGGTGGAAAATCATAATTACGAATCAGCGCATCCTCTTCTCTTTTGACGATCAGTTGCGAGCAACCGGAGTAAAAAGGCGGTGGCTGATAAAGGCTTAAAAAGCGTGCCTGTATATCGTCGGCGTCGAGTAATTCCAGAATCTGTTCGTACACGGGAAATAGCTCAGGCATATATTTTTTCAGTGCGCTCACACACTCCAGATAAGTTGGTCTTGCCGCTTCTCCCTCATCCAGATACCAGGCACGATAGGCAGGCCAGTTTTTTTCAAACAACTGCTTAAATTTTTCACCGGGCGTCGTTTCTTTGATAACCTCAAATTTCAAGCTTTCCACTTAAGTGCATCCTCCCGAAAAAAATGTTTTAACATCTCTAAATGAGCCATCATCTGCTGCGCCTAGTCTCTGTATTGAAGTGTACAAATGAATTAGCCCTTAAAAAGACAATCCTGCGTTTAACATGCTTTTGCTGATTCCCGCCCGCTCATTACCGGAGAGTTATCCCAGCCGATCAAGGATTCTAAAGCTTCTGCTAAATTTAATATGGCCGCATCGGTTCCTACCGGTCCGGAGAGCTGTATTGAGATCGGCAGACCTTTGTCTCCCAGCCCCATTGGCAGTGCGCAGGCCGGCATACCGGTCAGGTTGGCATCATAGAGAAAACTTGCCCAGTCCAGCCAGGGGTAATCTATAGGCGCATCACCAATGGTTTCCGGATGGCGAAGGTTGTTTTTAAAAGCTTCCAGACCAAGTGTTGGGGTGATAAAAAACGCTGTACCGGCGCGCTCAAACATAGCCATATAAGCGTCATAAACCGTTTTTCGATGCCACTCGGCAAGGTTGTACTCTTCAATTTCCAGGCTGGCAGCAAATTCCATCATTTCCCGGGTACTATCATCTATCCCCTGTAACGGAGTTGATTTCTGCTTTTGAAAACTCCAGGAATCATAGTGAGCGGTTGTCACCCAGGTGATCACTGAAGAGGGCAAATTCGGTTGATCATATATAATCTCAGCACCTGCCCCTTCTAACATTGCGACTACCTTGCGGAAGGCCTGGCGTACATCCTCATCAACAGGAGCAAACCCCAGATCTTCTGAGACAATAATCTTTTGCCCCGGCAAACTTGATGGCCAGCTACCGGTGGTTGTCAGATAATCCAAATGATCATGCTGTTCGTTGTTGGCAACCAAAACGGAATACATCAAACGCGCATCAGCAACAGAGCGAGCCATCGGTCCATAGGCAACCAGGGTACTCCACGCGGGAAAACCGGGCTCTCTAGGAACTGCTTTAAAGGAGGGTTTAAAACCGACAATACCGCAAAAGGCAGCAGGGATTCGGATTGAACCACCACCATCGCCACCCAGTGCCAGACTGCCGGCACCGGCTGCGACTGCTGCGCCTGCGCCGCCCGATGATCCGCCACAAGTATACTCAGTATTCCACGGGTTTGAGGTGAGGCCGTAAAATTCAGAGTTGGTGGTTCCTGTTAAACTGAACTCAGGGCAGGTTGTCTTGGCAAAAATAACGGCGCCGGCCTCTTCGAGACGTTTAACGGCTGCGCAGGTTTCTTCGGGAATAAAATCGGCGAGTGTCCGTGAACCATTTGCGCAGGGCACTCCCGCCAGCCATTGCGAATCTTTGATGGTAACAGGCAAACCACAGAGAGGCCCCCCCAGCCCTTCTGCCAGCAATTTATCGGCAGCTGCGGCTGCTTTGCTGGCTCTATCGTAAAGGGTTATCGCAAAAGGGTTACAAGTTTCAGCGACTTGTTCAGAATGCCGGACGGTAATTTCCAGCAGTTCTTTAGCTGAAATACGACCTTCTTTAAGGGCGTTGACAAGCTCGACAGCAGATTTCTCGATTATATTCATCTAATTTCTCTTATTTTATTCACACCCCGTAAGTAAAATGGCACGGCGGGTTGTACCACTACTTACGGTAAATAACGTCCATGGGTATCGTGTTTGACTTTACTGCGATTAATAGAGCAGCTAACTCATGACTTTATTGGGTAACCACAATACTAGATCGGGGAAGAGCATACAGATAATCAATACCAGGAACTGTACGAGAATAAAGGGAGTTACTGACTTGTAGATATCCATCATGGTGATCCCTTTCGGCGCAATCCCTTTTAAATAAAACAGCGCAAAACCGTAAGGCGGGGTTTGTACGGCAATCACGATATTTAGAATCATTAATACACCGAACCAGATTGGATCATACCCCAGAGCAACTGCAACAGGCGTAAAGATCGGTGCGCACATCAGTACGATAATAAATTCATCAATAATAAAACCAAGCAGTAACATAATAACCTGGAACATGATTATCACGACGATAGGTGGAACATCTAAGCCTGTCGCAAAACCCGCTACCATACTTTGTACACCCATTAACAGGTGGAAGTTACTGAATACGGATGCACCTAAAATAATCCACATCGCAACACTGACTAAGATAGAGGTTTGCAGACCGGCCTTCATCATAATAGAGGGTTTAAAGCGTTTAAATAAAATAGCCAGAATAATAGCCCCAACCACACCAATCGCGCCCGACTCTGTTGGTGTCGCAATCCCCATGATAATACTGCCCAACACGGCAACAATTAATAGGAATGAAGAGAAACCATCACGAATTGTTTTAAACAGTTCATAACCTTTCGGCACCTGAATATCATTTTCGACATCAAGCGGGGCTTTTGCAGGATTGAGCTTACAGGTGATCACCACATAGCTGATAATTAACACAATAGTTATCAGTGCCGGGATCATGGCGGCTAAAAACATTCGCCCCACTGAATTTTGCGTAGCGGCAGCAAACATGATCATCGGAATGCTCGGCGGAATCAAAATACCTAAAGAGCCGCCAGCCATAATAACCCCCAATGCCAAACGCTTATCATAACCGCGCTCCAGCATCGGCTTAAGCGCGATACTGCTGGAAGTCATAATGCCTGCACCGATAATACCGACCATGGCACCGATCATAGAACAGACACCAACAACACTGATTGCTAATGAGCCGCGAACCCGGCCAATCACTAACTGACTGGCATTAAACATCGCATCACCAATACCCGAGCGGGTCAGAATCTGCCCCATGTAGATATACAAGGGAATAGCTAACAAAATAAAATTAAAAAATGTGCCTTCAACGGTACTGGGAATAACATTAAATAGCGCATCACCCCAGACTAAGTAACCGACCCCCATTGCAATTCCAGCCAACGCTAAACCGACTTGCGCGCCCAGTGCAAATGCGACGAGGATACACACCAGTAAAATAGTGGTTAATAATTCAATTTGCATATTCAGATCCTTTTTTTTCCTGATCTTTAGTCAGTATCTCTGCGTCTTCCGATTCTATTTCTTTTTCATCCTTAGCGAGTTTCTCTGCGTCTTCCAACTCGACTTCCTGATGGTGTTTATCAAGCACCTCGTCAAAATTCAGATAATCATTTGCCTCTCCACGTGACTGACTTTTCTGGAAAAAGTCAGTTAAAAAGACAGACAACCCTGTCAGATGCAAACTGCGCAATATGGCTAGCACAGGTTTTTTTGCTGCATCAGCCGCCAGTTCCTCTTTAGAGAAAAGTGCTCTGCGGGTGAAAAGGTAATAAATATTTTCAATCAATTCAGCTGAATACTCGGCAATAAAAATAACCGCTGAGACAGTCATCATCAGCCAAAAATGGTAAACTTCAGGTGACCATTCACTTTTGGTCCGGTAACCAAATTGCAGGCTTTCGCTAAACTTCTCAAAACTCATCTTCGCCAGCAGGACTAAAAAACCAACGGCAAGAATAATGGTCAGCACATTAAAGATGCAACGCACATATTTAGGTACCATCAAATAGACTATATCGACATTAATATGTGATTTTTTCTGCTGTGCGTAAGCACCGCCAAGTGCGGAGATATAACCAAATAAAAACAATGAAGTATCGTAAACCCAGATGGTAGGAGTCCCTAAAACATAGCGGGCAAACACTTCAAAGGCCACAAGGCCGGCTAGTATAGGCAGTAAGACAGGTACAGCTCGCCCGACAAGCTTCACACTGTAACGTACAAAGCGGCAATAGCCCTTTAATAGTTGTTCAATCATACTCTGCTCCTTAACTTCACAAAGGTGAGCATTCAGGCTCACCTTTGATCCGTTAATGATTATTATTTGTTTAAAATATCAATAAGCTCTTTTGAGTACTTATCTTCTTCTGCATAGAATTTAGCTAAAGATTCACCCGCTTCTTTCCATGCTTGTAGATCCGTATCTGAAGGCGCAGGACTCCATAAAAGCCCTTTTGCTTCCATATCGGCAACCGCTTGGGATTCCCATAGAATTGACTTCGTTAACTGCTCCTGAGAATGGATAGTTGTCGCTGCACTGACAATCGCCTGCAGATCCGGTGTCAACTTACTCCATGCTTTTTGATTAACAACGATCGGTAAAACTTGTGCACCAGCAAGGGGTTGCGGGTACATATATTTTGCAACTTCAACATGGTTACCATCACGGTGATCGATCATATTTGAACCAATCGAGCCATCAATGACACCCGTTGCCAGTGAGGTGTAAATTTCACCCCAGGCAAGAGATACCGGAGATGCGCCTAAATTACGCAGGAATTTGCCATAAGCACCCGGAGCACGAATCTTCATGCCTTTAAAATCATCAACCGATTTGATCTCGTTTTTGGTGATAATATAAACAGGCGGTTGAATGTAAGGGTCAAGCCAAACCATACCCTGCTCGCCATATGCCTTTTTTAATACCTCAGCCCAGCCTTTTTCATGGAAAAGTGTGGACAACTCCCCTACATCAGCCGTGCCGCCAGGTAAACCAATTTCCACTATACCTGCCGGTAGTTCACCTGCATGCATCGACTGGAATGGTGCACCCATGGTGATCAGGCCGCTTTTTACTGCGGATAAAATACCTGTTGTGCCAACTCCCTCACCGGAGTAAAGCACCTGCACAGCAATACGCCCGTTAGACATAGTGTTAATATTTTTGGCAAGCTCTTCATAGATGGTTCCATAAGCGGTACCGCGGCCATATAGATTAGCAAAACGCCAATTATGCTCTGCTGCATAGGCCGTCACCGACGTCGCCAGAGAAGTTATCCCGATAGACAGGGCCAATAAACTCTTTAATAGTTTCTTTCCTTTCAAATTGATCATAATAAGCTCTCTTTGTTCTGTGGGTTATGAAACTGTTTACTGCTATTCAGCAGTGGCTAAAAACAGTTAGGATTAAAAAAACAATAACCAAACTAATGCAATACAAGTGCCAAAATTAAACCAGGAAAACAATAAAAACACGTTAAAATATTAAATACTTATAAATCAATAGATTATTTATAAAATATTAAAAATAAAAAACTTTAAAAATAAAAAGACAACCTTCCCAATAACAATAAAAAATGATTTTTCACAAACAACCGCACCAAAATGCATCGTAACATCCATTTGTTGCACCTTGAGCATGCATAATAAAAATAAGCTATTTAAATTCAATGATTTAAACAAAGAAAAGCGGAGCGGTAATTTTATTTTTAATGTTTTTTTGACAGGATCGAAAAATGGGCATTATCGGGCTTTTTTTGCCTTCTTAAATAACCATCAAATTGCACATGGATATGCTTTTTTATGGTTATTAAGCAGACTAAAGAAGCCGATAACGCCTTGCAAAAGACGGGATTAAAAAGTCAAATTTCCTGGCAGACTTTTACAATCAGGCCAGGAAAAAATTTACCCTAAGGGTGGCAAGCATAACGCTAACTTCTTGTAACTAAATCAGCATAAACAGCGCTTACTCAGCAATATCAATACACATATATTTAAGCTCTAAATATTCGTCAATGCCGTAACGCGAACCTTCGCGGCCCAGTCCTGATTGTTTAATGCCGCCAAAGGGGCCCACTTCATTGGAGATCAAACCGGTGTTTACCCCCACCATGCCATATTCAAGTGCTTCAGGAACACGCCACTGACGCGCCGCACTGCTGGTAAACAGATAAGCCGCTAAACCAAATTCAGTATCATTGGCCATCGCGATCACCTGCTCTTCCGTTTGGAAACAGAAAACAGGAGCCACCGGGCCAAAGGTTTCTTCTCTGGCAAAGCACATCTCCTGGGTCACACCGGTCACTACGGTAGGCTCAAAGAAAGTCAGCCCCAATGGATGTTGATGCCCCCCGGTTAGCAACTGCGCACCTTTTTCCAAAGCATCTGCAATATGGCTTTGTACTTTGGCTACAGCCTGCTGATCAATTAACGGACCTTGTGTCGTACCATACTGGCTTCCATCACCTACCACTAACTGTTCAACGGCAAGCTTTAATTTTTCAACAAGGGCATCATGGATACCATCCTGCACATAAATACGGTTGGCACAAACGCAGGTTTGACCACTATTCCGGAACTTGGACGCCATAATCCCGGCAACGGCAGCATCCAGGTTAGCATCATCAAAAACAATGAATGGCGCATTACCCCCAAGCTCCAATGACAATTTTTTAATTGATGGCGCGCACTGCGCCATCAAAATTCTGCCCACTTCAGTGGATCCGGTAAAACTCAATTTACGCACCACTGGACTGTCACATAATACTTTGCCGACCTGTTTGCCTGCGCCGGTAATAACCTGCAATACGCCGGCCGGAATGCCCGCATCCTCTGCTAATTTAGCTAAAGCCAGCGCGGTTAATGGGGTTTGTTCAGCAGGCTTAACAATGATGCTGCACCCAGCCGCCAGTGCAGGTGCTACTTTGCGGGTGATCATCGCCGCCGGAAAGTTCCACGGGGTAATAGCGGCACAAACACCGATTGGCTGCTTGATCACCACTAAACGCTGGGTAGCGACTGGTGCTTGTAATATTGAACCATCGATACGCTTCGCTTCTTCAGCAAACCAGGTGATAAACGAAGCGGCATAGGCCACTTCACCACGCGCTTCCGCTAATGATTTTCCCTGCTCAGCAGTCATTAACTGCGCCAGATCCTTCTGCGCCTCGAGTATTGCATCCGCCCAGGCTAACAGCAGGGCAGAGCGCGCTTTGGCTGTTAATTGCTTCCAGCTTTGTTGTGCCTGCTGCGCTGCACTGATTGCCCGTTCAGTCTCAATACCATTTACCATAGGGACAGAAGTGATTTCGACACCCGTGGCAGGATTAATCACGCTTTCCCGATGACCACTTTGCGCATCACACCACACCCCGTTGATTAAACATTGACTGCGCAGCAGATCCGGATTATTTAATTGCATCATCTAATACTCCCCCGACTAAACCAGTGCGCGTGTCAAAATAGCAAGCGCTTTGTTAAACAGATCATTACTAATGGTTAAAGGGTAAAGAAAACGTACAACATTTCCATTAACACCACAGCTTAATAGCAGCAAACCTTCTGCCAGTGCTTTTTCCTGTACCTGTTTAGTAAATTCAGGTGAGGGTTTACCGCTCTGCGGATCATTAAACTCAACCGCAACCATCGAACCCTGCGCGCGAATATCGGCAATTTGCGGGCACTGGCTGCGCATCTCTTGCAAAGTAGCAACAAGCTGCTCACCAAGCATCTGCGCACGTTGGCATAATTGCTCTTCTTCAATCACATCAATTACCGCATGCGCCGCAGCAACAGCCAGAGGATTACCTGCATAAGTTCCCCCTAATCCGCCTGGAGCGGGTGCATCCATCACCTCTGCACGACCACACACGGCAGAAAGCGGCATCCCCCCGGCTAAACTTTTTGCCATGGTCATCAGATCCGCGATACCCTTTGGATAATGATCCATCGCGAACATTTTACCGGTGCGCGCAAAACCGGTTTGCACTTCATCGGCAATCAGTAGGATCCCGTGTTCATCACAGAGCGCACGCAGTGCCAGCATGAAATCAGCTGGTGCAACATTAAAGCCACCTTCCCCCTGAACAGGCTCGAGCACAATCGCAGCAACCTGAGTCGCTTCGATATCAGCTTTAAAGATACGCTCTAAACTGTTCATGGCATCTTCGGTTGTCACACCGTACAAAGCATTAGGGTATTGCGCGTGAAATACAGAGCCCGGGAAAGGACCAAAGCCAATTTTATAAGGCGCCACTTTTCCGGTTAATGCCATGGTCATATAAGTACGGCCATGAAAACCGCCGGCAAAGGTGATCACACCGGGACGGCGAGTATGCGCCCGGGCAATTTTGACCGCATTTTCTACCGCTTCGGCACCTGTGGTAAAAAAGGCTGTTTTACAAGGCTGACTGATAGGCACGCTGCTGTTAATACGCTCCGCCAGGGCAACATAACTTTCGTAAGGAACCACCTGATAAGCGGTATGGGTAAATGCTTTTAATTGCGCCTCGATTGCCGCCACCACTTTAGGGTGACGATGTCCGGTGTTTAACACTGCAATTCCGGATGCAAAATCAATTATTTCATTGCCTTCCACATCCCATAAAGATGCATTCTCAGCACGCTCAGCATAAAAATCACACATCACACCGACACCTCTTGGTGTAGCCTCTAATCGACGTTCATTGAGTTTTGCATTAATTGTCATTCTGGTACCACCCGTATTCGTTAATAGATAAATTCAGTATTGAAATGAGAATGGCTATATTTATACGTCATGTGGTCATATAATCGAGTACCAATTTCTTTTAATTAAGGGGGCCACTTGGATTCTTTAATCAGCGATTTACTCCTGCAACGGCTCGCCGAGCAGCATGATGATAAATTGTACAAACGTTTATATAACGCTATTCGCATCTGCATTCTCGATGGCAGCCTGAAACCAGAAAGCCGTATACCGGCTTCCCGGGATCTGGCGAAAATGCTTGCCTTATCACGTAATACCGTATTAACCGTTTACGAACAGCTGCTCGCAGAGGGATACCTGCTGACCCGTAAAGGCAGCGGTACTTTTGTCGCGCAAACCCTGCCCGATAGCTACTTATCCAGCGACAGCATTGCGTTGAATGGTGAGCAGAGTAGCCAGCCCGTTGAGTTTTCCAAGCGCGGCATCAATTTATTAAAGCATGCCAGTGCCAGCCCGAAGCAGTGGGGGGCGTTTATTCCTGGCGTACCGGATGTGACCGCCTTTCCGCATCACTTATTCAGTAAAATTCAGGGACGTATCAGCCGCCGCCCCTCCCCGTTGGAGTTAACCTACGGCAGTCAGGGCGGCAGCCCGGAACTGCGCCATGCACTGGTTGATCATCTGCGCGTCGCGCGCTCAGTACGCTGCGATCCTGAACAGATATTGATCACCGAAGGGATACATCAGGCAATTGATTTGATAACCCGTATGTTATGTAACCCCAAGGATCATGTCTGGCTTGAAGAGCCGGGCTACTGGGGGATCCGTAATGTTTTACGGATCAATGATATGACTATCTGTCCGATGCCCGTCGATAAGGCAGGGTTGGTGCTCCCCAAAAACGTGGAAAAAAATCCTCGTTTAATTATTGTCACGCCATCCCATCAATATCCGCTGGGTGCAGTGATGAGCCTGAGACGCAGACAGCGACTACTGGCATTGGCGGCTAAAGCTGGAAGCTGGATAGTCGAAGATGATTATGATAGTGAATTTCGATTCTCGGGACAGCCCATTCCGGCTTTGCAGGGGCTGGTAAAAGATGCGCCGGTGATCTATATAGGTACCTTTAGTAAAACCCTCTACCCGGCACTGCGCCTGGGTTATATTGTTTTGCCCAAACCACTGATGAACGAATTAAAAAGCGCACACTCTGAGCTTTATCGGGGCGGTCATCTGCTTATTCAAAAAGCCCTGGGGCAGTTTATCGAAGAGGGGCATTATGCCGCACATATACGGCGCATGCGCTTGTTATACGCCAGACGCAGAGCCTTCCTTTCGGATCTGATAGTATTGCACTTAGGTGAATGGGCATTAAGCCAATTTAACAGTAATGCCGGTCTGCATCTTATTCTCAATTTACCGGATAGCTGTGACGATCGGCTTATCTGTCAAAAAGCCGGTGAACAAGGGGTATTGGTGCGCCCCCTATCCAGTTATTACATGCAGCAAAAAAAGACACGCAAGGGGCTGATCATGGGCTTTGCCTGCGTGGCAGAAGAGCTGATGGAGGACGCCTTTATGCAGCTACTGGGCATTATCAAAGCACATCTACCGCCTGATAAGGTCAGTACCGTTAGATGAGGAAAATGGAAACAATTACAGCTTTTCATCGCGATTAAGCAAAAAAAAAGCCAGTATATCGCAATACTGGCTTTTTAATTAAAGCTTATTAAATTACCTCAACTCTGGATAAGCGACATCCCTCAACACCGCTCTTTTCGCCCCTTTCTGCGTTAAGTTTGCTTGTAATAGCCGGCTATTACTTCACAACCTTGCCTTGAAAGGAACGAAAATTCCGGCATTGAGCCCTACCAGAGTCAAAAAAGATAACTTCATACATTATAATGCCCACTATCCAGAGTTGAGGTCAAATTGTAAAAGGTTGTGCTTATTTAGCCATTTCTACCGGCACAAACTCTTTTCTTTTAGCACGTATCTCAAGAACAATGGTCAATGCAAAGGCTATCGCAAAGGAAAGCAGCATACCGATAACGTAGGGTGTCACATCACCTTGACGCATCGAGATGATACCCGGTATGCCCGCGGCGCCTAATGCGCTCGCTTTGACATTAAACAGGGTGATAAACGCACTTGAAATAGCGGCAGCAGTGATTGCTGCAATAAACGGGTAGCGCAGTTTCAAGTTCACACCAAACAGTGCCGGCTCAGTAATACCCAATAGCGCAGTGACGCCCGATGGGATGGCAATACCTTCAAGTTTGACATCTTTAGTTCTAAATCCAACCGCTAATGCCGCACCGCCCTGGGCAACATTAGACATTGCCGCAATCGGGAAGATAAAGGTACCGCCGGTCACCGCAATATCAGCCAGCAGTTGAATCTCAATGGCGATAAAGCTGTGATGCATACCAGTGATGACAAAGGGGGCATAGATGAAACCAAACACGGCGCCACCGATAAAGCCGGCTGAATCGTATAGCCAGTTTAGACCGTCGCCAAGCAGGAAGCCGATATCACGGGTAAACGGACCGACAATGGTAAAGGTCAGCACACCGGTAATAAAGATAGCCAGCAAAGGTGTTAGCAGGTTATCCAGCACAGAGGGGATAAATTTACGCAGGCCGTTTTCAACTTTGGCGAGAATATATGCCGCCACTAATACCGGTAGGACCGAGCCCTGATAACCCACTTTTTCAATCTCAAAGCCGAAAATATTCCACACCGGAATTTCGCCGGCAACCGCGGCGCCAGCAAAGCCCCAGCCGTTGAGCAAATCCGGATGCACCATCAGCATACCCAGCGCGGCACCCAGGAACGGGTTACCGCCAAATTTCTTACTGGCAGAAAATGCGATCAGAATAGGCAGATAAACAAAAGGTGCATTGGCAAAGGTATTGATCATTGCCGACAGATCGGCCAAACCGGGATACGCATCGACCAGTGATTTACCTTCAATAAATAACCCCTGGGCAACCAGTACGTTAAAGATCCCCATTAACAGACCGCCGGCAACGATAGCCGGAATAATAGGCACAAAGATATCCGATAACCCCTTAACCGCCTGTTGCACAATATTTTGTTTAGCAGCGCCGGCTGAGGCAACGTCTTTGGTGCTCATCTCGCTAAGGCCCGTCACCTTCTCCATTTCATGGTAAACCTGGTTAACAATCCCCGAACCAAAGATAATCTGGTATTGACCCGCGACTTTAAACTGGCCTTTAACGCCTTCTATATCTTCGATCGCTTTTTCATCGATCAGCGCTTCGTCAGCCACAGCCAGACGCAGGCGGGTAGCACAATGGGCCATCGCCTTGATATTGCTTTTGCCACCCAACTTTTCAACAAGCTGACTGGCTATTTTTGGATAATTCATAATTACCTCCGGGTAAGAATTGCTATTTACAGTAGTTCAAAATTGTATAAAACAGCAATGGGAACGTTTGCAAAACGGATTTTCAATTAATTATAGGTGTTAATCAATGCATTGATAACGGAAGTGTGAATTAAGTCATTTTTATACGATAAACACAAAATAACAGGCGTAAATTGCAGGGGAACTCACTCTCACGAACAAAATTTTGTACAACGATTGAAATAACCTTGTGGCAAACGAAAAACATGCTTATGCAGATAACTCATACCAAACTAATAGCAAAGAAATTAATGAAGTGATCAAGTATTGCGTAGGAAAAATTAAAAAGAGCAAGGCGTTTGATTGAGCAATAGCTGGCGTGTGTGATTGAAAACAACGCAGTTATCCTTCATTTTAACAAGCATAAATGAGCAGATAATTAGTCAGATTGGTATTAATGGCAATCCGTTAACAGGATCACCGTTTTAATCATGGCTATAACACAATGATTACTCACCAAGTTCAATACACAAATATTTAAGCTCTAAATATTCGTCAATGCCGTAACGTGAGCCTTCGCGGCCCAGTCCTGACTGTTTAATGCCGCCAAACGGCACCACTTCATTAGAGATCAAACCAGTGTTCACCCCCACCATGCCATATTCAAGTGCTTCAGGAACACGCCACTGACGCGCCGCATTGCTGGTATACAGATAAGCTGCCAAACCAAATTCAGTATCATTGGCCAGCGCTATCACTTCTCCTTCTGTTTGGAAACGGAAAATGGGAGCAACAGGACCAAAGGTCTCTTCCCTGGCAAAAGACATCGCCCGGGTCACGCCCGTCAGCAGGGTCGGCTCAAAGAAAGTGCCCCCTAAAGCATGTGCAGATCCCCCGGTTACCAGCTGCGCACCCTTTTCCAGGGCATCGGCAATATGGCTTTGTACTTTGGTAACGGCCTGCTGATCAATGAGCGGCCCCTGCGTCGTGCTCTCCAGGCTGCCATCGCCGACAATTAACTGCTCGACGGCAAGTTTTAATTTTTCAACAAGGGCATCATGTATACCGTCCTGCACATAAATGCGGTTGGCACAAACACAGGTTTGGCCACTATTACGGAATTTCGATGCCATAATGCCCGCAACGGCAGCATCCAAATCCGCATCATCAAAAACAATAAACGGCGCATTGCCGCCAAGCTCCAAGGACAGCTTTTTAATTGACGGTGCGCACTGCGCCATAAGAATTCTGCCCACTTCGGTGGATCCGGTAAAACTTAATTTACGCACTACGGGGCTGCCACATAATATTTTTCCGAGCTGCGGGCCGTCACCGCTAATAACCTGCAATACGCCTGCTGGAATACCGGCATCCTGTGCTAATTTGGCCAGTGCCAGCGCAGTTAACGGCGTTTGCTCGGCAGGTTTCACAATGATACAGCACCCGGCTGCCAGCGCCGCCCCTGCTTTGCGGGTGATCATCCCCGCCGGAAAGTTCCACGGCGTGATCGCTGCACAAACACCAATCGGTTGCTTCATTACCACGAAACGCTGCGAAGCTGATGGTGCCTGCAACAGAGTACCGTCAATGCGTTTCGCTTCCTCTGCAAACCAGGTGATAAATGAAGCTGCAAAAGTCACCTCGCCACGCGCTTCCGTTAATGATTTTCCCTGCTCAGCGGTGATTAACTGCGCCAGATCCTCCTGGGCGGCTAAAATGGCATCCGCCCAGGCTAACATCAGGGCGGCGCGCGCTTTGGCGGTTAATTGTTTCCAGCTTTGTTGTGCCTGTTGCGCAGCACTGATTGCCAGCTCTGTCTCAACACTACCGAGCATCGGGACAGTGGTAATTTCTGCACCCGTGGCAGGATTAAAAACACTTTCCCGCTGACCACTTTGTGCATCACACCACTGCCCATTGATTAAACATTGACTGCGCAGCAGTGCCGGATTATTTAATTGCATCACTTAATACTCCCTTATTAAACCAGTGCGCGAGTCAAAATAACCAGCGCTTTATTAAACAACTCATTGCTAAGAATACAGAAAACCAAACACATTGCCATGCCCAGTGAACTGTTTTTTTACCCGCGCCCCGGGACAAGATAATAATCAATAGTTCAAACAGGAGGCATTGAGATCCTCGATAAAATAAATCGAGGATGACGGTGATGAAGTAATACCAAATCCGATAATTATCTCTTCATTTATGCTTGTTAAAATGAATGCTAGTAGACATAAAACTACGTTTTAGTCTTTGTTATTGATTTGATTCAGAACATCCTGTTCTTCACCACCTTGTGGCCAGCTAAAGCTGTTTAAAATCGTTCCATACGATTTTGTACAATTAGAACAACTAGTTATTGCAATCAACACCTGGCTTTCATCCATTTTCCTACGCCTAAATAGATCATCTAATTAACGGAATTGGTATAAAACAAACAAAGTTAAGAAAACAGAGTTAATAAAACGCAGATAACAAAAAACCCACCGGAGTGGGTTTTTTTAATTTTTATAAATTATCAGTTTAGCCGATAGTCAGGTCAAATTAGAATACGTATTTAAGACGAACACGACCGCCGAATACGTCATCTAGCGTTGTGCCTAATACTTCAGCTTCTGACCAGCCTGCACCTAGGTAGATGTCGAAGTTATCAATATCTAACACCCCTGGGATTTTGTAAGAAGCGTAAACTTGTGTCTCAGCCGTAGTCGCTTGTGTGTCAGTTTCACCGTAAAGTGCTGCGATAAAGAAGTTTTGGTACTGCGCGTTAAGGCCTGCGGTGTAAGATTGTGTATCGGCTTTTTTATCTTCTAACAAAGCAGCACGTACAGTCAGCGCCAAATCATCCGTTGCCTGAACGGTTGCTGTTGCGCCTAAACCAAACCAATCGTACAGATCAGCACTATCCACTACCGGTACTTCAGCACCAAATGCAACTGATACATTTTCTGCAGCAAAAGTCACAGCAGGACGTACAATTACGTAGTCACCGCTATCTCGCGACTGCGCCGTTAATTCAAAGTTTGCAGCATCCAGTGTTTTAGTGAAGGTAACTTGACCATCGCCATTGCTATCATCCGCCGTACGTCCGCGCGCTTCGCTCGCACGGTACATAAGAGTACCGGATTCTGCTATATAAGTATCCTGGCCGGCTGAAGAAAGGTCGGTTGCTTCAAAATGACCCGCCTGAATATTCCAGTTATCTTTTTGACCGAATTTAATCCACACGTCATCCGCACCGCGAGAACCATTTTGTCCCCAGACTGGATTCAGCTTAAAGCCGGCAAAGTTACCGTTGTCTAATACTTTCTCACCATTGATATCAAGTAATAAACGGCCTTTTGCTTCAAAGTTTACATCAGCACTAACGATAGCGCCATTATCTAGTTTTTCACCACCTTGAGAAGTGTAGTCAAACTCAACGTCAGCACCCAGATTTAGAGTACCTGCTGCCGTATCAAAAGTTGCGCCGGCGTGTGCTGCAGATGCTACGAATAATGCTAGAATACTTGGAGCTAAAATTTGTTTTTTCATAGTATTTCTCTTCCTTGGTTTTATAAATAAAAAGTCTGAAATGCAGACTGTTATATTAAAAATATTTTTTTAATTTTTATTTGAACTTTTCTTAGTTAATGCTTTCTAACCAAGAAATCCGATGAATTGAATTTATCCACGAACCCCGATAAAAGCAAACCTCTTGCATGAAAAAGGCAGGGGTTTGATAAGCTTTTGTGAGTCGATTTGTGTTTTGATTTTTTAGCCCTGTTTGACTATTTATTTCCAAAAAATATCATTTGACTTAAAACCAGAAACGTGTAGCAAATCGTTTTTTACCCCCAGAATGTGACAAAAATCCCAATAAATTGTCTTTTTCGTGTTTTTTTGTGCGTCTCTTAAAATTTTCAGTAATAAATTTTCCCGCCAATAAACAAACAAGCCTCAAGGTAATAAATTGCCGGGTTGTTATTTTTCATTAGCAGAAGAGCAGGAAAGCGAAGAAAAGTAGATAAAAACAACTTAATTTCACGCAATGAATGGCTCACCCCGTCAGCTATTAATAGCAATCGGTTTTATGATGTGATCTTATTTTTGTAAAGTGCATTTCATACACCGTAAGCAACGATTCACCTCTCGCTCATTCGCGCATTGCTTTGGCGGGAAGTGACAAAAAACACGAGG
>NZ_JBFGZY010000070.1:0-19660 GCF_041586535.1 Psychromonas sp.
AATTAGATGATCTATTTAGGCGTAGGAAAAATGGATGAAAGCAAGGCATTGATTGCAGTAACTAGTTGTTCTAATTGCAAAATCAATAACAAAGACTAAAACGTAGTTTTATGTCTAGCTAGCATTCATTTTAACAAGCATAAATGAATAGATAATTATCGGATTTGGTATTAAAATGGATACAAAAAAAAAGCTCCGGCGTTACCGCAGGAGCTTTTAATAAAAACTGATTAATATTATCTGTTAACCGCTTGAGGCTCTGCTTGAGCCATAACCTGTAAAACATCAGTCGGTACCAGTTCATATGCCGCTTGTGGTTTTAACACAACATTCGCTTTATTAGCCACCATTAACATCTGTTTTAAACGATTGCTCTCATATGGTTTAAGCAGTAAACCCTGAACATCCAACAAGCTGTTTAAGCCCAATAGTTCACGCTGAACATCAAAATGCGAACTTAAAATACAGGTATCGGCAGCAGCTGACGTTTTTCCGGTACGGATCCGCTTGATCAATTCAAGGCCGCTATTATCATTAAGCAATGAGTCAACAATAATCAAATCAAAATCCTGCAGTGCAACTGAGCGTTCCGCTTCAATACTGGTTGCAACACTTTCCACATAATTTACATGCAGGCTTTCTAATTTTTCAATTAACTGAATGCGTTCAGAATCCTGAGATTCAACCACCAATACTTTCATAGTATTAATAGAACTCACCGGATTTTCAATCGTTGCGATAGGCGTAACGACTTGATTATCGGAGATGCCAACGCCTTCCATACGCGCAATGTAACCACGTTTAGGAATAGTCATAATATTTAAGCCGTGCAGGCTTAGACTACCGATACTTTTACGCAACTGGGATATATGCTGGTTAATTGTATGATCTGTTACCAGACGTCCCCATACATGCTGGGCAAGATCTTCACGCGTTACTACGGTATTAACATTTTTACATAAAAAGTGCAATAAAGAGGTACGTAAAGGCCCAAGGTAAACCTTACGGTTGGTATGAATTAAACTATTTTGGCTAGTATCAATTAAGAATTCACCCACAACTAAACTTTTCTCTAACATAGCGATTACTCATTATTTTAAATTGAATTTTATATTCACACTAAACTAATGTTTCAACTATTGTTTCACCATCCTTGTTTTTAGTTTTAGTTTTGCGCGACTGAGGTCGAATTATATCAAATTAAAGTATAAAGACAATTTTTTATTGTATTATTTAAAAAATAAAACAAAATTTTTATTAAAAAACACAAATAAAATAATGACTTATATAAAAAATCCTTTAACCGAAAAGACAGAAAAAGGACTTTTATATATTAAAAGGGGAACAGCTTAGCTGACTTTTACCGGAATAATGGTATCAGCTTTATCCGTGTAACTTTTTATCTGATCAAAGTTCAGGTAACGGTAAGTATCTGCAGCAGTCGCATCCAATGTTTTAGCATACTTCATATACTCCTCAACCGTTGGCAACTTACCCTCAATAGCGGCAACAGCGGCCAGTTCAGCAGAACTCAAATAGACATTGGCATTGTTACCTAAACGATTTGGGAAGTTACGTGTTGATGTCGAAACCACCGTCGTATTATCACCCACCCGTGCCTGATTCCCCATACACAGAGAACAACCCGGCATTTCAGTACGTGCGCCAACTTTACCGAATATGCTGTAATAACCTTCATCAGAAAGTTGTGTTGCATCCATTTTAGTGGGTGGAGCAATCCACAAACGGGTCGGTAATTGCCCGGCAAATTTTTCCAGCAGGTTACCTGCTGCACGGAAATGCCCGATATTGGTCATACATGAACCGATAAATACTTCATCAATTGCCTGTCCGGCCAGCTCAGAGAGTAATTTCACATCATCGGGGTCATTAGGGCAGGCGAGAATAGGCTCTTTAATATCGTTTAAATTAATATCAATAACAGCAGCATATTCAGCATCTTTATCTGCTTCCATTAATTCCGGATTTGCCAGCCATGCTTCCATTCCCTCGATACGACGTGTAATAGTACGTTCATCGCCATAACCTTCAGCTATCATCCACTTAAGCATCACAATATTAGAGTTTAAGTATTCAATGATCGGCTCTTTATCCAGTTTGATAGAACAACCCGCTGCACTTCGCTCAGCTGAAGCATCAGAAAGTTCAAAGGCCTGCTCGACTTTCAGCGAAGAGAGCCCTTCTATCTCAAGAATTCGCCCGGAAAATATATTTTTCTTACCAGCCTTGGCAACGGTTAAATGACCGTCTTTGATCGCCTGATAAGGAATGGCATTAACTAAATCACGCAGTGTAATACCCGGTTGCAGCTCACCTTCAAAGCGCACTAATACTGATTCAGGCATATCCAGCGGCATAACCCCCGTCGCGGCGGCGAACGCTACCAGGCCGGAGCCTGCCGGAAAAGAGATACCAATTGGAAAGCGTGTATGCGAATCACCGCCAGTACCGACAGTATCAGGTAATAACATACGGTTTAGCCAGGAGTGAATAACACCATCACCCGGGCGTAACGAGATACCGCCACGATTGCGGATAAAATCAGGTAAAGTATGGTGAGTAATAACATCAATAGGTTTAGGGTAGGCACCGGTATGGCAGAAAGACTGCATTACTAAGTCAGCAGAGAAACCTAAACAGGCTAAATCTTTTAACTCATCACGTGTCATAGGGCCGGTCGTATCCTGAGAACCGACACTGGTCATTTTAGGTTCACAGTATTGCCCTGCACGCACCCCCTCTGTACCGCAGGCTTTACCAACCATTTTCTGCGCCAGGGTAAAGCCTTTCTCTGATACTTCAGTATCAACAGCAAGCTGGAAAACCGTGGACGGCTCAAGCCCTAAAGAGTTACGCGCACGCTCGGTTAAACCACGCCCGATAATAAGCGGAATACGGCCGCCGGCACGTACTTCATCAAGAATAATGTTGGTTTTTAAGGTAAATTGAGAAATTACTTCACCCGTGTCATGGTTTTTAACTACCCCCTGATGCGGGTAGATATCAATCACATCACCGGTATTTAATGCGCTAACATCCATCTCGATAGGCAATGCGCCTGAGTCTTCCATGGTATTAAAGAAAATAGGGGCGATTTTATTGCCGATACAAACACCACCGGCACGTTTATTAGGTACGTAGGGAATATCATTGCCCATAAACCATAAAACTGAGTTAGTTGCAGACTTACGGGAAGATCCGGTACCGACAACGTCGCCCACATAAACTAATGGATGACCTTTTTCTTTCAAAGCTTCAATCTGTTTGATAGGTCCGACTGCACCCTCCTGATCCGCAGTAATACCTTCGCGGGAGATTTTCAACATTGCCAGGGCATGCAGCGGGATATCAGGACGGGACCAGGCATCAGGGGCTGGTGATAAATCATCGGTATTGGTTTCACCCGGCACTTTAAAGACGGTCATGGTGAGCTTGTCAGGCACAGCAGGCTTTTCTAAAAACCAGCGCGCATCTGCCCATGCCTGCATCACTTCCTGAGCAGAAGCATTACCCGCTTTGGCTTTCTCTTCAACGTCATAAAAAGCATCAAACATCAACAGCGTATGAGAAAGTGCTTCCACTGCCAGAGGAGCAAGTGCGGCATTATCCAGCTGGGTAACCAGTGATTCAATATTGTAACCGCCCTGCATCGTACCTAACAACTTAACCGCATGCTCGGGAGAAACAGTAGGCGATTTGGTTTCGGCACAGGCAACGGCAGATAAAAACCCTGCTTTAATATAAGCAGCCTCATCAACACCGGGCGGGATACGGTTTTCTAATAGATCCAGAAGAAACGCTTCTTCGCCCTGTGGGGGATTTTTTAACAATTCAACTAATGCTGCTGTTTGTTCAGCATTCAAAGGTTGTGGAACAATGCCTTGTTCGGCACGTTCAGCGACATGTTTACGATAAGCTTCTAGCACAATAGTAACCTCTTGTTGCAGCGAAATAATTCGCATTATTGGAATCGTTTTGAAAGAAAATGTTGCAAAAGTATAGCCTATCACTAATGCAAATAATATAAAATGAATAAGCCAGTTTATAGCAAGTTATTAAAATGTTAACAAAATCTTCTCTGCTGAAAATTTTTAAAAAAAAGGCAACTCAATGAGTTGCCTAATAAATTCACGACCCGCAGGGGAATACGTTATTTACGTTTCACCGCTTTTGCATTAGGCAGGTCAGTAATTGAACCTTCGTATATCTCGGCAGCAAGACCAACAGACTCATGAAGTGTTGGGTGAGCATGAATAGTTAAAGCAATATCTTCAGCATCACAGCCCATCTCGATTGCCAGACCGATTTCACCTAATAACTCACCGGCATTGGTACCTACAACTGCGCCACCGATAACACGGTGTGTCTCTTTATCAAAGATAAGCTTGGTCATACCATCACTACAATCAGATGCGATTGCACGCCCGGAAGCTGCCCAAGGGAATACTGATTTTTCATAATTAATCCCCTGCTCTTTAGCTTCTTTTTCAGTCAGACCAACCCAAGCCATTTCCGGCTCAGTGTAAGCGATTGAAGGAATTGTTTTAGGATCAAAATAATGTTTTTTACCCGCGATAACTTCCGCCGCCACATGGCCTTCATGCACACCTTTATGCGCCAGCATAGGCTGACCGACGATATCACCAATAGCGTGAATATGGGGTACGTTAGTATGCATCTGTTTATCTACTTCGATAAAACCACGCTCGGTCACTGTGATCCCGGCTTTTTCAGCATCAAGCGAAAGGCCGTTTGGCACACGACCAACAGCCACCAGTACTGCATCATAAGGTTTTGCTTCAGTAGGTGCACTTTCCCCTTCAAAAGAAACATAAAGCGCATCTTCTTTTGCTTCAACGGCGGTCACTTTAGTTGACAGCATGATATTAAATTTATTTTTTACTTTCTTGGTGTAAACCTGCACGATATCGATATCGGCTGCCGGTACTAACTGGTCTGCAAACTCAACAACATCAACAGCAGAGCCTAAAGATTTATATACAGTTCCCATTTCCAGGCCGATAATACCACCGCCTAAAATAAGCAGGCGTTTTGGCACACAACGCAGTTCCAGTGCGTCTGTAGAGTCCCATACACGATGATCATCATGAGGAATGAAAGGTAATTTAACCGGACGCGAACCCGCTGCTATGATTGCATTATCAAAGCTAACCTTGGTAATTTCGTCTTCACCTCTAACTTCGATTGTGTTGGCACCGGTGAATTTACCAAAGCCATTAATAACTGTCACTTTACGCATTTTAGCCATACCTTTCAGGCCGCCGGTAAGCTGTGACACCACTTTATTTTTCCAAATCCGGATTTTATCAATATCCGTTGATGGTTCGCCGAATAAAACACCATGTTCAGAAAGCGCTTTAGCTTCTTCAATTACTTTTGATACATGCAACAGGGCTTTAGACGGGATACAACCCACATTTAAACAAACACCACCCAATGTACTGTATTTCTCGATTATTACTGTTTCTAACCCTAAATCGGCTGCCCGGAATGCTGCTGAATATCCAGCTGGGCCTGAACCTAATACCACAACTTGTGCTTTAATTTCTTTACTCATTTTGACCTCTATATTTTAGCCGTTACGCCAGAAAAACGGTTGAAGTTTTTCGAGTCTATTTTATTGTTTAATAAATGCAAAATAAAAGGTCGACAATTGCCGACCTGGTAACACAATTATAAAATCAGCGTACGTAAATCAGATAGGTAATTATTGATAGCAGTGATGAAACGCGCACCATCTGCACCATCAATTACGCGGTGATCATAGGAAAGTGCTAGAGGCACCATTAAGCGCGGCTCAAACTCTTTACCATTCCATAACGGTTTCATTGCTGATTTTGAAACGCCTAAAATAGCCACTTCCGGTGCATTTACGATAGGTGTAAATTGTGTACCGCCAATACCACCAAGACTGGAGATAGTCATGCTGCCACCCTGCATATCTTTAGCAGTTAATTTACCGGCACGCGCTTTCTTGGAAATTTCACCGATTTCACGGCTGATATCGTAGATACCTTTGTTCAATACATCATTTATCACAGGTACAACCAGACCGTTTGGTGTATCTACCGCAATACCGATATTGAAGTATTTCTTCAGGATCAAACTTTCACCATCTTCAGAAAGAGAAGAGTTAAAGTTAGGGTATTGTTGCAGCGCTTTGGCAACAGCTTTCATCATAAAGACTAACGGGCTGATTTTCAGACCTAAGTCCTGCTTGGCGGCAACCGCATTTTGCTCTTTACGGAATGTTTCAAGTTCAGTGATATCTACTTCATCAAATTGGGTAACATGTGGAATGCTGACCCAGTTACGGTGCAGAGCAGGACCGGAGATTTTCTGAATTCGGGAAAGCGGCTTAATTTCAACTTCACCAAATTTAGCAAAATCCACTTTTGGAGCTGCTGCCACCTGCAGGCCGCCAGCGCCGCCACCTGATTTAGCTAACAGCAGCTGTTTTTTAACATAAGTTTGAACATCTTCTTTGGTGGTCCGTCCTTTAGGGCCGGTTGCCGGGATCACGGCAAGATCCAGGCTAAACTCGCGCGCAGTACGACGCACTGAAGGAGATGCTTTAATGGAACCGGCAATAGAGACTTGTGAAGGCGCTAACTGCTCAGCTGGCGCAGCTTTTGGAGCGGCAACAGGCGCTTTTGCTGTTTCAGCAACGGCTTTCGGTGCTGCAGCTGCAGGCGCAGGCGCAGGCGCAGGCGCAGCAGAACCCTGTACTTCCACCATTAAAATCAATGAACCTTCAGAAACTTTGTCACCCGCCGCGACTTTAATTTCTTTAACAACACCGGCAAAGGGTGCAGGTACATCCATAGAGGCTTTATCACCTTCAACAGATAGGATATCTTGCTCTGCAGCGATAGTATCACCGACAGAGACTAATACTTCCGTCACTTCAACTTCATCACCGCCGATATCAGGTAGACAAAGTTCTTTTACTTCGCTTGCAGCGGCAGGTGCCGGAGCAGCTTCAGCGGCAGGTGCGGGAGCGGCAGCAGGTGCTTCAGCAGCAGCCGAACCGGCAGCTTCAACAAGCAGTACCAGAGTTCCTTCTGAAACACTGTCACCTACATTTACTTTAATTTCTTTAACCACACCGGCAACCGATGATGGTACATCCATTGATGCTTTATCACCTTCAATAGTTAAAATATCTTGATCTTCGGCGATTGTGTCACCAACAGAAACTAAGATTTCAGTAACATCAGCCGCGTCAGCACCAATATCAGGTAGTAAAAATTCTTTTAATTCAGACATAATAATTTTCCTAATCAATAAAAGTCGGTGTTAGCCTTGATTAACACCGAGACTGATTTATGCAAATAATGGGTTAATTTTGTTTGTATCGATAGCGAATTTAGCAATTGCCTCTGTTACTACAGATGCTTCAATATCACCGCGTTTCGCAAGCTCAGAAAGCGCTGCTACAACGACATAACTGGCATTTACTTCAAAATGACGACGTAAGTTTTCACGGCTGTCACTGCGGCCGTAACCATCGGTACCTAATACTTTGTAAGAATCAGCAGGAATAAACGCACGCACTTGCTCTGCATAGTTTTTCATGTAATCCGTTGCCGCAATGGTCGGCTCATTACCCAGTACATCAGTGATGTAGGCGGTTTTTTGTTCAGCTTCCGGATTTAACATGTTGAAACGTTCAACATCTTGACCGTCACGTGTTAACTCATTAAAGGAAGTCACTGAGAAGACATCGGAAGCCACATTGTATTCTTCACTTAGAATTTGTGCTGCTTTACGTACTTCATTCATGATCGTGCCTGAACTTAACAGCTGTACTTTGTTGCTGCCGGCATGCGATTCAAGTTTGTAAATACCTTTACGGATACCTTCTTCAGCACCTGCAGGCATTGCTGGCATGGCGTAATTTTCATTCATCACAGTTAAGTAATAGAAGACATTTTCCTGTTTCTCACCATACATGCGCTCAATACCGTCTTGAACGATAACCGCTAACTCGTAAGCAAACGTCGGGTCATAAGAGATACAGTTAGGGATAGTATTTGCCTGAATGTGGCTGTGACCATCTTCATGCTGTAAACCTTCACCATTTAGCGTTGTACGACCGGCTGTGGCACCTAATAAGAAACCACGAGCTTGTTGGTCACCCGCCATCCAGGCCATATCACCAATACGCTGGAAACCAAACATAGAGTAATAGATGTAGAACGGAATCATAGGTAAATCATTAGTGCTGTAAGACGTTGCAGCAGCGACCCAGGAAGACATAGAGCCTAGTTCGTTGATACCTTCCTGTAATACCTGACCAGATGTTGCTTCTTTATAGTATGAAACAACGCCGCGGTCTTCCGGTGTGTATTCCTGACCATGAGGGTTATAAATACCTACTTGGCGGAAGAGACCTTCCATACCGAAAGTACGCGCTTCATCGGCAATAATTGGTACAATATTTTTACCAATACCTTTGTCTTTTAATAGAATATTCAGAATACGTACGTAAGCCATGGTTGTTGATATTTCACGCTTTTGCTCTTGTAAAAGCGGCGCGAATTTCTCCAACTCCGGTACTGCAAGTTTTTCAGAAAATTTAGGTAAACGTTTAGGTGTGTAACCTAATAGTGCTTTTCGATGACCGTGTAAGTATTGATATTCTTCAGAGCCTTCTTCAAGTGTTAAGTAGGGTAGCGTTGCCGCTTTGTCGTCACTTAACAGATCCTGCAAACCTAGACGATCACGTAAACTTTGAATATGTGATTCATTCATTTTCTTCACGCCATGGGCAATATTTTTACCCTCAGCTGCAGCGCCCATACCGTAACCTTTAACAGTTTTAGCCAGAATAACGGTTGGTTTGCCCTGTGTGTCCTGCGCGTTTTTGAATGCCGCATAAAGCTTCGATGAGTCATGACCGCCACGCTTAAGTGCGAAGATCTCTTCATCCGTCCATGTTGCGACTAAAGCGGCTGTTTCAGGGTATTTCCCGAAGAAATGCTCGCGAACGTAAGCACCATCTTTGGATTTAAAGGTCTGATAATCACCATCAACGGTTTCTTCCATTAATTGCAGCAGTTTACCCGATGAATCTTGTGCAAGCAGAGAATCCCAGTTGCCACCCCAGATAACTTTGACCACATTCCAGCCAGCGCCATGAAATAGACCTTCAAGTTCCTGGATAATACTACCGTTACCCATTACCGGACCATCTAAGCGTTGTAAATTACAGTTAATTAAGAAACATAAATTATCTAGTTTTTCACGCGCGGCAAATGATAAAGAACCTCGAGATTCCGGCTCATCCATTTCACCATCGCCAAGGAAAGCATAAACACGCTGATTCGCCGTTGGTTTTAACCCACGACCATCAAGATATTTTAAGAAACGTGCCTGATAAATCGCTGCAATTGGTCCAAGCCCCATCGATACCGTCGGGAACTGCCAGAATTCAGGTAACAGCTTTGGATGCGGGTAAGAAGGCAGCCCTTTACCATCAACTTCCTGACGGAAGTTATCAAGCTGCTCAGCTGTTAAACGCCCTTCTACGAAAGCACGTGCATAGATACCAGGAGAGATATGACCTTGATAATAGACTAGATCACCGCCATCAGTTTCATTCGGTGCACGAAAGAAATGATTAAAACAGACTTCGTAGAATGCCGCTGCAGACTGATAAGAAGCCATATGGCCCCCCAAATCCAACTCTTTTTTCGAAGCGCGCATGACAATCATGATCGCATTCCAACGAATAATTGAACGAATGCGGCGTTCTATAGCAAAATCACCAGGGTACATTGGCTGCTCGGCCAACGGAATAGTATTAACATAACTGGTATTAATATCCGTTGGTAACTTAACACCCTCTATACGAGCTTGCTCAGTTAGTTTTTTAATTATGAACTGAGCACGTTCAGTCCCTTCATCTTCGAGAATAGTAGCCAGTGCATCAAGCCACTCAGAAGTTTCTTGCGAATCAATATCACTGTTTAGGATGTCAGTCATGACCGGTTCCTTTGTTTATCACTAGATAATCTCAGCCGTTAAGCTAAGCGTTTATTTCAAAACCATTTAGATTAACCATTACCCCTTATCAACACCTTTAAAAAATGTCCTGATAATAAATAATCTAAAAAGCTAATTGCATTAACTGTTTTTCGAAAGTAAAAAACATTCCAGTTTCAATATCTTTCGGCACGTAACAGCACTAAACGTGTATTTTAATGTAGCTCTAATAAAAAGATTTTTATAAATTATTAATTTGACCTAAAACTGAAAGACTTATTCATGCCGGAATGCACTTTCTTCGCGCAACTTTTCCAGGCGTGTCTCTTCGATATAAATTAAATGCTTTTCCGATGCCTGTTGCGCTTTCTTCGGTTCTTTTGACAGTATTGCATTAAGAAGCTGTAAACGATGCTGATGAATTTTTTTAGCCACTTCGGGATATTGATAAAGTAGTCTGACATTATCTGCGATATTTTTTTCAAGCAGAGGTTGAATACCGCGCGCTAAGTGTAAAAAGACCACATTGTGGGAAGCCTCTACCACCGACATATAAAATAGAACAACACAATTAATCTCTAATTCAAGATTGTTTTGTTTCTGCGCTTTCTCTATTTCAGCAAAACAATGCTTAATCTTTTTATAATCTTCGCCGCTGCCGCGCAAGGCAGCGTAATAAGCCGAGAAACCCTCAAAGGCATGGCGAAACTCTAATAAATCGTATTGCGATTCAGGGTGTGAATTTAATAATTCAAATAGAGGATCGGTTAATTCAGATCTTAACTCTCTTTTAACATAAGTTCCGCCACCCTGACGGCGTGCCAGTAATCCTTTAGACTCCAGTCTCTGCATTGCTTCGCGCAGCGAGGGACGGGAGACATCAAATTGTTTCGCCAACTCACGCTCAGGCGGCAACTTTTCACCTAACTCTAAGGAACCGTCCAGGATCATGCTTTCAAGGCGATTTTCAATCACATCTGCAAGTTTCGGCTGTTTGATTTTTGCGTAAGCCATAATGCCCTTAATAAACGGAAATTGATCCGGCGAAATCATTGGTATTACCAATTTACTTTTAGTCATATAAATTAACAATTATTTTACCAGACGTCCAGCTTATATTGATGCAAATCAATAAATATTACTCCCTCTTTAATTCACCTGCCTAAAATAGCAAATGGTAAGACCAATTAATTATAATTGTTAACAAAATGTGCGTTGATTCACATTTAATACTACAAATAAAACAGGTTGTTTATTGGCCGATTATCGGGGCTGTTAAACACTGCATAACTATGATTTAATGAGTGCATTCCTATCTATTTGAATTATCACTATGTTATTTCGCATCATAGAAATTTTATTTCCTATGTTTGCTGTTGTCGTTGCCGGTTACATTTGTGCACGCCGCACTTCGATCAACATGGGACCGATCAATAAGCTTAATTTAGATTATTTTGCCCCGGCACTTGTTTTTGCTTCTTTGGTGAATATGCCTCTGGGAATAAAACAGGTAAATCTGATTTCAGCGAGCCTGATTGCGGTGATACTTCCGGGCCTGCTGATGGCGGGCGTATGCCACATTTACCGTCTGGACCTTAAAATATGGGTTCCCCCGCATATGTTTCGCAACAGCGGCAATTTAGCGATACCACTTTTTGTCTATACCTTCGGTGAGATGGTGAAGAGTGATGCGGTATTATTAATGGTGGTGTCAACCTGCCTGCAGATGACCCTGGGACTTTTTATTATCAGCGGCGTTAATAAACAGGGCATAAAACAATTGCTAAAAATGCCAATCATGTATGCGACTGTTTTAGCACTGACACTTAACTTAGCCCATGTCGATATCTGGAAGCCGGTATTGGAGGCAGCAAATTTACTCGGTGAAAGTGCCATACCGTTAATGCTTTTTTCATTAGGCACTCAGTTGGTTTATTTAAACCGCTCGGGCCTAAAAATTGGATTGATTAGCACGCTAACCTCTCTGCTGACCGGTGCAATCACCTTCACCGTCATACAGTTTTTTATCCCCCTGGCACACATCCAACTGCAGATGATGGTGCTGTTTACCATGTTACCGCCAGCCGTTATGAACTATTTATTTGCAGAAAGGTATAAACTTGATGGCCCTGCGGTTGCGGCAATGGTGCTTTACGGCAACTTTTTATCATTGTTTACCATGCCGATACTGCTGTGGTTTGCATTTACAGTACTGTAAGTGACTACGCCGGGGAAATTGCGCCAGCAGTAACAAATATTGGAACTACGGGTGACGGCTGAGCAAATTTTCGAGCGACCTCCTTAAAATAGCGAATCACTTTTCAGTCAATACTTACTTTATTAAGTGCGTGTTTGCGCAGTTTTTTGCAATATCACCATTGAGTGCGGCAATAAGATTGTCGACCGCAGTGCGGGCCATTTTAAGTCGCGTTTCCAGCGTGGCAGATCCGGTATGCGGCAACAATACCGCGTTGTCTAATCTGCACAGTGGCGAGTTTCCTGGCAATGGCTCCATTTCAAATACATCAAGTCCTGCTGCGCGGATGGTTTTATTTTGCAGAGCATCAATAAGATCAGCTTCATTGACAACTTTTCCACGTGCCCCGTTAATAAAAATCGCCTCCCTGTGCATTATTTCAAACTCCGCTTTGGCAAACATTTTTTCCGTTTCCAGCGTTAGCGGCACTAATACACAGACAAAATCGGAGGTTTTCAGCAGCGTTGTCAAGTCCGTGCGCCGTGCACCTAATTCCTGTTCAGCTTTTTCATTGGCGCTGCGATTGAAATAGTTGATTTTCATATCAAAGCCTAGGTGAGCACGCTTAGCTAAGGCATACCCGATACGCCCCATACCGACCACGCCCAGGGTTTTGCCATACACATCCACGCCAAAGTGCTCGCTGCCGATACTTGCCTGCCAGCGCCCTTCGCGTACCATATTTGACAGCTCAACGGCACGACGTGCAGTACACATCATCAGCATAAATATAGTATCGGCCGTTGTATCGGTGAGCACCGAAGGCGTATGCATCAGGGGCACGCTACGGGCACTAAGATAATCTAAATCAAACCGGTCAGTACCGACTGAAATTGTTGATATGGCTTTTAACTTGCTTGCTTTATCTAAAATAGCAGCAGGCATTGGCGCACTTGCTCCAATTAACCCCTCTGCTTGCGCTAACGCACCCAGGAAACTTTCACGATTTTGCTCATTAATGCCCTCAAAACAGGACAATTCAAAATGCGCTTTCAATCTGTTTAACTGCTCTTCAGGAATCTTTTTATACAACACCACTTTTTTCTTCATACTTTTCTCCAGATTTAGCATTAAATGACTCCGGCAACTGCGCAGGCTTATTTGATTACATCCTCTGAAAAATATTCACAGCAGCATTAGTTAAAAATTTACTTTAATAAGTGCAAATAATAATCCCAATCGAACTTTGGGCCGGGATCGGTTTTTCTCTGCGGGGCAATATCACTGTGGGCAACGATATGCTTGTTCTTAATCGCAGGATAGTATTGCTGAAGTTGCCGGGTCAGGGCTGCCAGTGCTCGATACTGCGCTTCTGTGTAGCTTGTTTTATCTGTGCCTTCCAGTTCAATACCGATAGAGTAATCGTTACAGCCCGGCACACCTTCAAAACAGGATATACCTGCATGCCAGGCGCGTTTCTGAAAAGGCACATATTGTTCAACCTCACCAGTGCGGCGAATCACACAATGTGCAGACACTTCCAATCCTTCAAGGTCGGCAAAACTGGGATGAGCAGAACAATCTAAGCACCCGGTAAACAGTTGCTCAATTTCTTTACCACCGTAAACACCTTCGGGAAGACTGATGCAATGGATAACCAGTAAACTCGGCTGACAGGCTGGCGGACGTTCATTAAAAAAAGGGGAAGCGATCTGTTTGGCAGCCTGATAAACCCCGGATTTATTAATCATTACAGTTCCTTGGTTGAAGACTACAAGTTATCAGTTATCAGCTATTAGCTATTAGCTATTAGCTATTAGCTATCAGCTATTAGCTATCAGCTATCAGCTATCAGCTAACGACTAACCGCTGACGACTAACCGCTGACGACTAACCGCTGACGGCTAACGACTAACCGCTGACGACTAACCGCTGACGACTAACCGCTGACGACTAACCGCTGACGGCTAACCGCTGACGGCTAACCGCTGACGGCTAACGACTAACCGCTGACGACTAACCGCTGACGGCTGACGACTAACCGCTGACGACTAACCGCTGACGGCTGACGACTAACCGCTGACGACTAACCGCTGACGACTAACCGCTGACGACTAACCGCTGACGACTAACCGCTGACGGCTAACGACTAACCGCTGACGGCTGACGGCTGACGGCTGACGGCTGACGGCTGACGGCTGACGGCTGACGGCTGACGGCTGACGGCTGACGGCTGACTCACATCATAACCCGAATTGCAGGCAAAAAAAAAGGCGCATAAAGCGCCTTAATTTAATTATTCAGTAGAAATTATTCCCACTCGATGGTCGCAGGCGGTTTACCTGAAACATCGTATACTACACGCGAGATACCAT
Organism: Psychromonas sp.; assembly: GCF_041586535.1. Taxonomy (GTDB): domain Bacteria; phylum Pseudomonadota; class Gammaproteobacteria; order Enterobacterales; family Psychromonadaceae; genus Psychromonas. The sequence goes on from NZ_JBFGZY010000070.1 coordinate 14,605, forward strand.
CAATTTCATTGATAATCCGATTTGATACATGACCGATTAATTCATAAGGCAAGTGTGACCAGCGTGCGGTCATAAAGTCGATAGTTTCAACACAACGCAGTGAAACAACCCAATCGTATTTACGGCAATCCCCCATTACACCTACAGAGCGTACCGGCAGGAAGACCACAAATGCCTGGCTTACTTTATGATAAAGATCGGCTTTGTGCAGCTCTTCAATAAAGATAGCATCGGCGCGGCGCAGTAAATCACAGTATTCTTTCTTCACTTCGCCAAGCACACGAACACCTAAACCAGGTCCCGGGAACGGATGACGGTAAAGCATGTTGTAAGGTAAACCTAACTCTAAACCTATTTTACGCACTTCATCTTTAAACAGTTCGCGCAGCGGTTCAACCAGCCCCATTGCCATATCATCAGGTAATCCGCCGACATTATGATGAGACTTGATCACATGTGCTTTACCGGTTTTAGATGCAGCTGATTCGATAACATCCGGGTAGATAGTTCCCTGAGCCAACCATTTTGCATTGCTTAGTTTTTTAGACTCTTCATCGAAGATTTCTACAAATACACGACCGATGATCTTACGTTTCGCTTCAGGCTCATCTACACCAGCCATCTGCTCCAGGAAACGATGTTCCGCATTAACATGGATAATATTCAGTCCAAAATGATCCCCGAACATCTCCATAACCTGTTTGCCTTCATTTAAACGCAATAAACCGTTATCGACAAACACACAGGTCAACTTATCACCGATCGCCCGTTGTAATAACATCGCTACAACGGATGAATCAACACCACCGGAAAGACCAAGAATAACTTCATCGTCACCAATCTGCTCTTTCATACGCGCAACCGCATCTTCGATGATTGACGCTGGCGTCCACAGTGTCTCACAACCACAGATATCAACCACGAAATGACGTAACATACGCTCACCCTGGCGGGTATGCGTTACCTCAGGGTGGAACTGTACGCCATAAAAGCGTTTCTCTTCATTGGCAATAGCGGCAAACTTACAGGTTGATGTGTTGGCAACCGTTACAAAGCCGGCAGGGATCGCAGAGACTTTATCACCATGGCTCATCCAGACATCTAACAGCGCATTACCGTTATCTGCAACCGCATCTTCAATAGACTTGAATAATTCACAGGTATTTTGTACTTCTATCTGCGCGTAACCAAATTCACCTTCGCCTTCACCTTTAATGACCGCACCGCCAAGTTGCTCAGACATGGTCTGCATACCGTAACAGATACCCAATACAGGTACGCCTGCATTGAAAACATATTCAGGTGCTCGTGGAGAGCCTTCGGCAGTCACACTCTCAGGGCCACCAGCCAGGATAATACCATTAGCATTAAAGTCTTTGATATCCTGCTCGTCAACATCCCAGCTCCAAAGTTCACAGTAAACACCAATCTCACGGATACGGCGCGCGATAAGTTGTGTATATTGAGAACCAAAGTCTAAAATTAGAATTCGCTGTTCATGAATGTTCTTGCTCATTGAGTAACCCTTTTAATAAAAAATAAAAGAAGACCAGGTCTTCTTTGAAAATATTGTATATGCAGGAAGTCGTCGCAAACGCTCAATATAGCGGCGCTGCGACGCAGTAGCAGTAGTAGCGATTAATCACCAGTACGGTAGTTTGGCGCTTCTTTTGATATCACTACATCATGCACGTGACTTTCACCCATACCGGCACTGGTGATCTTCACAAACATTGCTTTGGTGTTCATTTCGTGAATGGTTGCACAACCGGTCAGTCCCATAGAAGAACGTATACCACCCATTTGCTGATGAATAATCTCTTTTACTTTACCTTTATAAGCAACACGACCTTCAATACCTTCCGGCACTAACTTATCTGCCGCATTATCTGATTGGAAGTAACGATCCGATGACCCCTGAGACATCGCGCCTAAGGATCCCATACCGCGGTATGATTTGTATGAGCGCCCCTGATATAAAATAATTTCACCAGGTGATTCTTCCGTACCCGCAAACATACCGCCAACCATCACACAAGATGCTCCCGCTGCTAATGCTTTAGCGATATCACCGGAAAAACGGATACCGCCATCGGCGATAACCGGCACTCCAGTACCTTCAAGGGCGGCTACCGCATCTGAAATAGCGGTAATTTGCGGTACACCAACACCTGTCACAATACGGGTAGTACAGATAGAGCCCGGGCCGATGCCCACTTTAACCGCACTACAGCCGGCTTCAACTAATGCCAGAGCACCCTCACCCGTTGCAATGTTACCGCCAATAATATCTAAATCAGGGTACGCTGCACGGGTGGCTTTAATACGGTCTAATACACCTTGAGAATGGCCATGGGACGAATCAATTAACAGTACATCAACACCCGCAGCCACTAAAGCTGCAACACGTTCTTCATTACCGGCGCCGGCACCAACTGCTGCCCCTACGCGTAAACGCCCTAATTCATCTTTACATGCATTAGGTTTCTGCTCGGCTTTACGGAAATCTTTTACCGTGATCATGCCGCGTAATTTGAAGTTATCGTCAGTTAACAATACTTTTTCAATACGGTGAGCGTGCATTAATTTCTCAATTTCATCACGCGGGGTGTCTGGTTTAGCAGTAACAAGATCAGCTTTACCAGTCATCACAGAAGAAACAAGTTTGCTTAAATCCGTTTCAAATAAAACATCACGACCGGTAATAATACCGACTAACTCACCTGAGTTTTCAACAACAGGATAACCTGCAAAACCATGCTTGAAGGTTAATTCTTTAATTTCTGCCAGTGTTGTATCGGGAGAAACTGTAATGGGGTTGGCAACCACGCCGCTTTCATGGATTTTGACTAAACGAACTTCTTCAGCCTGACGTTCAATTGACATGTTTTTGTGGATAAAACCAATGCCGCCTTCCTGGGCTAAAGCAATCGCAAAACGTGCTTCTGTAACAGTGTCCATCGCTGCAGAAACAACAGGAATATTTAATGAGATATTTGGTGTTAATTGGGTTTTTAGATCGGCGGTGTTCGGCAGTACAGTCGAATGGCTAGGTACTAATAATACATCATCATATGTTAATGCATCTTTTAAAATTCTTAGCATTGCAATATCTCACTTAGAGTTGGATTAAATTGATCATCTCCCCAATTTGCTTGGGTATGATATTGCGGTGGGATTTTAATCGTTATGTGACGCAAGTACAATTAAAAAATCACCTTTAACGCAACTCTTTTTATCATTTCCTGTAAATGCCGGTAAATGCTAGGATATGCTGCAATTTATATTGATCAGCAATAGCGGTAAACCATGATAAATACCAACAATAAGAATATTTACAGCGTCAGTTCTCTCAATCGCGCAGCTAAGTCAATCCTTGAAACAGGCTTGGGGGTGATTTGGTTATCAGGTGAAATTTCTAATTTAACCATTGCCGTTTCCGGCCACTGGTACTTCACTCTGAAAGATCACAGTGCGCAGATACGTTGTGCAATGTTTAAAGGTAATAATCATCGCACCGGTTTCACGCCAAAACATGGTCAGCAGGTGTTGGTGCGCGGCAAACTGAGTCTCTATGAGGCACGCGGTGATTATCAATTAATTGTTGAAAGTATGGCGCCCGAAGGAGATGGTTTATTAAAACAGCAATTTGAAGAACTAAAATTCAAATTAGCCGCTGAAGGCCTCTTTTCTGAAAGTCATAAAAAGCCCCTGCCGCAATTAATCAGGCGGATTGGCATTATCACCTCGTCTACGGGGGCTGCTGTTCACGATATCCTCAGTATTTTGCAGCGCCGCGATCCGCGCTTACAAGTTATTATTTATCCTTCATTAGTTCAGGGTGCAGCCAGCGCCGCATCGGTTGCGGCACAAATTCAACTGGCCAATGTACGTAATGAATGTGATCTGTTAATTGTCGGTCGCGGCGGCGGCTCACTGGAGGACTTATGGTGTTTTAATGAGGCAGTTGTTGCTTATGCAATCTACAACAGCCGGTTACCAGTTATCAGCGCAGTTGGACATGAGATTGATGTCACTATTGCCGACTTTGTCGCGGATGTACGTGCAGCCACCCCTTCCGCCGCCGCCGAGCTGGTCAGCCAAAATAAAGCCTTCCATCAAACCCAATTAGATACGCTAACCGGGCGGATCAAGCAGGCAATTCAAGCTCAGTTACAATTAAAATCACACCGCCATGCTTTAATAAAAGAAAAGCTGCTTAATCTACACCCTAAACATAAATTGCAGCAACAAACCCTGCAGCTAGATGAACTCAGTTTACGCTTGCAACACGCACTGCAGGCCACGATAAACAATAAAAAACAACATGCGCAGTTCCTGCATAATGCTTTATCCCGGCAAAGTCCTGAACACTTTATTTCAGTAGAGCAGCAAAAACACCAGCAGCTGCTGCACCGCTTAACACATGCGGCTCAAACAAGCCTCAAACAGCAAGAGCGTTTGTTACACAACAGGATAACTCAACTGAATGCCGTCAGCCCGCTGGCAACGCTGGCACGCGGTTATGCGATTGTTAAAGATTCACAAGGTCAGGTCACCACCGACCCCGCGAAACTGCAACCCGGTGATCAGATAGAGATTCGTTTGCATAAAGGTGAAATTAAAGCGCAGGTGGTAGGTTGATGGGCTGTCGGCTGTCGGCCTGTCTCTTAGTCACAAGTACAGAATACTTTCGCTCGAAGTGTTTGGTTTAGCTTTTGTCGTTGGTAGTTTCGCCCTGACGGCGACTAGACGATTAGAAACCGAAACACTGTTTCGCAGTTCAAGGAAGTCATGCTTCTAAATGCCGAAAAAAAGTAGGCAAAAAGCGTCACATACAGGGACGGCAGAGCCTGTCTCGCTCATAAACCTGAACTGTCGTTCAATTCGCCTGGCCATTTTTTTAATCTTGCACCTGATCTTCCGCACCTGTTTTAAGAATAAATCTGCCTGTAACGTTCTCCTAAACAGTCAATAATAACTTGCTGTTGCTCCTTCCAATTCACCACCATAGGAGCTTGTTCCTCCAGATAAATAACCGTAACGCCTTGGAAGC
>NZ_JBFGZY010000071.1:0-19202 GCF_041586535.1 Psychromonas sp.
AATTGCTGATGGCAGCTACTCGGTATCCCGCCCGCTTTATTTTTATGTTAAAAACTCTCACGTAGATAACGTACCCGGGATCATGGAGTTTTTAGAAGAATTTACCAGCGAGTCAGCAATGGGCGAAGATGGTTACTTAGCAGATAAAGGGTTAATTCCACTACCATCTGTTGAGATGATACAAACACGTAAAAGCGTGCTAGCACTGGAAAAACTGGCTCTGTAAACTAATTTTCATTCAAAAACACGCAACAGGGTAGCCTTAATCAGAGGCTGCCCTTTAACTTTTTAAGGGCTAATATGACCGCAAGCACATTGATATTTATAATAGCGCTACTGACACTGTTCAGTTATTGGTATGGTATGCAACGTTCGATAAAAGTTGCAGGTGGTACAACAGAAATTAAGCGTATGCGCTCATTGCCGCAGCAGTTTGGTTTATTAACCGCTTTTTGCTGCGGATTACCCGCACTCTTGTTATTACTGCTGTGGATGATATTTGAGCCTATTGTGGTTGAATCACTTGTGGTCAGCCAGCTCCCTGCTGCAGTGCAAGAATTGTCTAGTGCCGATCTCGGCTTGTACTTTAATGACATCCGTTTACTGGCAGAAACACAGATTAATGAGCTTGCAGGTAAGGATACAAACCTGCAGGTCGCCTTATATTTACAGCAGGTAACCCAAAAAGCCAGTTACTTAAAAACCGCGTTAATATTAATCGCCGCATTGGCAGGCGTGATAATCGTTGTCAGCCGTTTTAATGTGGATTTCTCTGCCCGCGTTATTTCCGAGCGGATTATTAAATTTCTATTTTTAAGCTGTTCAATTGTCGCCATTTTTACCACTCTGGGTATTATAATGTCGGTATTGTTTGAATCACTGCAGTTTTTTAAATCCGTTTCATCGCTGGATTTTTTATTCGGCACTAAATGGAGCCCGCAAATAGCCATGCGCAGTGATCAGGTTGCCTCCTCCGGAGCCTTTGGCGCAGTTCCCCTGTTTGCCGGTACGCTGCTGATAACAGTCATCGCGATGTTAATTGCTGCTCCGGTCGGCCTGATGACCGCCATTTATTTATCCCAATACGCCAGCCCCACTCTGCGCACCTACGCTAAGCCCATGCTGGAGATATTGGCGGGGATCCCAACCGTAGTTTACGGTTTTTTCGCCGCATTAACGGTTGCTCCTTTCATTCGTGATATCGGGCAGGCGCTGGGTTTAACCGTGGCGTCGGAAAGTGCACTGGCAGCGGGTGTGGTCATGGGCATTATGATTATTCCGTTTGTTTCATCACTGTCAGACGATGCCATCAATGCTGTTCCCGTTGCCCTGAAGGAGGGGTCATTAGGAATGGGTGCCACCGAATCTGAGACCATCAAAAAAGTACTTTTGCCCGCAGCCCTACCCGGCATAGTCGGCGCTATGTTATTAGCAATTTCGCGCGCCGTTGGTGAAACCATGATCGTAGTAATGGCTGCCGGCATGGCCGCTAATTTAACCGCTAACCCGTTAAACTCTGTTACCACGGTAACAGTACAAATCGTGACATTATTAACCGGCGATCAGGAGTTCGACAGTCCGAAAACATTAGCCGCATTCGCTTTAGGATTAATGCTATTTGTCACTACATTAGCACTTAACATTATCGCTTTAAAAGTGGTCAGAAAGTATCGGGAGCAATATGAATAAGCTAACACAACAAGACAAGGTACAAGATGTTATGAGTGATTCAGGCAAGCAAAGTAATACTGAAATAATTGCACAGAGTCTTAAAAAGCGTCACCGCAAAGAAAATAGATTCCGTTTCGCAGGTAAAATGGCTATCGCTTTCGGTTTTTTGATGGTATCGATATTACTGCTTGATATTGGTAGTAAAGCGATGCCTGCTTTTCACCAGCACTGGATAAAAATTGAACTGCAATATAATACCCAGTGGCTATCCATTGACTCGTCTGACGCCGATCAGGAAACGCTATACGCGGGTGATTATCGCAGTGTGCTAAAAAACTCTCTGTACGAAATGTTCCCGGAAGTGTCAGGGCGCAGAGATAAACGTGATCTGTTAAAATTATTTAGCTCCAATAATGAGTTCAGCATAAGAGATCAAGTTCTCGCTGAGCCCGCTTTATTAGGGCAGACAGTGTCGATCTGGGTATTAGCCGATGATGATGTCGATACTTATTATAAGAGCCAGTATACGCCTGGAAAAGCAGGCGGACGGATCAATGACAAGCAGGCGCTTTGGCTGGATAAGCTTTATCAAAATGGTCAGATTGAAAGCCGTTTTAATACCCTGTTTTTTACCAATGGTGATTCCCGTGAACCTGAACTGGCGGGAATAAAAGGGGCACTTACCGGTACTTTATTAACTATGTTTGTGACCTTGATGATCTCTTTCCCGATCGGTGTTGCCGCTGCAATCTATTTAGAAGAGTTTGCGCCCAAAAATCGCTGGACAGATATTATCGAGGTTAACATTAACAACCTTGCAGCCGTACCATCGATTGTTTTTGGTCTACTGGGCTTAGCGGTACTGATTAATGTATTTGGCTTACCACGTTCGGTACCACTGATAGGCGGTATTGTACTTAGTTTGATGACCCTGCCGACAATTATTATTGCCAGCCGGGCATCTATCAAAGCAGTACCCAACTCGCTGCGTGAAGCCGCAATAGGTATCGGGGCATCAGAAATGCAGGTTGCTTTAGGCCATGTTCTGCCGGTTGCCATGCCGGGTATATTAACCGGTACCATTATCGGATTGGCACAGGCGCTCGGTGAAACGGCTCCGTTATTAATGATTGGCATGATCGCCTTTATTGTCGATGTTCCAGGCGGGATCCTTGATCCTTCAACGGTCATGCCGGTACAGATATTTTTATGGGCAGATAGCCCTGAAAATGCTTTTTTAGCTAAGACCTCTGCTGCAATATTAGTGCTATTGGTGTTTTTATTTGTGATGAACTTTTCAGCAACCTTATTGCGTAAAAAGTTTGAGAAATTGGGCCGATAATGGCTGTTTTTAATTATTAGATACGGGTGAATAATGAATAAATCAACTGGTTCAATAACAGATAACTTGGATACTGAAAAAACCGTCGGCAATGTTTTTGCTGACGACGCTAAAATGTCAATGCGTAACGTCAATGTATTCTATAGCGACAAACAGGCAATTAAAAACGTCAGCTTAGATTTGGCTCGCAACCAGGTTACAGCGCTGATCGGTCCTTCCGGTTGTGGCAAATCAACTTTTTTACGCTGTTTAAACCGCATGAATGACACTATTGATATCTGTCGGGTGGAAGGCAGTTTATTACTTGATGGTGATGATATTTATCATAAAAAAATGGATCCGGTATTATTACGTGCACGTGTCGGCATGGTATTTCAAAAACCGAACCCCTTTCCAAAATCTATTTTTGATAATGTCGCCTACGGTCCGAAAATTCACGGTCTGGCAACTCACAAAGATGACCTGGAGGAGATTGTTGTTACCAGTTTACAAAGAGCCGGGTTGTTTGAAGAAGTGAAAGACCGCTTAAATGCATCCGGCACCGGTTTGTCAGGTGGCCAGCAGCAGCGTTTGTGTATTGCCAGAACGATTGCGGTTAGCCCGGAAGTGATTTTAATGGATGAACCTGCTTCGGCACTGGATCCTATCGCGACAGCGGTGATTGAAGAGCTGATTGATGAACTGAAAGAAAAATATACTATTGCGATCGTCACCCATTCCATGCAGCAGGCGGCGCGTATATCCCAAACAACGGCTTATTTCCATATGGGTAATTTAGTTGAAGTAGGCTTAACCGATCAAATTTTTACCAACCCTGCACATAAACTGACTGAAAACTATATAACAGGTCGTTTTGGTTAAACACAAAACACACACTGGAGCCTTAATATGAAATCAGATTTAAATATCACCAAACATATCTCTAAAAGCTACAATGATGAACTTGAAGAGGTCCGCCTGTTATTGATTAAAATGGGCGACATGGTCCTTGGACAGGTCCGGGACGGCTTAACCAGTTTGTTAAAACTGGATAAGGAACTTGCTGAGCAAGTTATTGCACATGACAAAAAAGTCAATCAGCTGGAAATAAAAATAGATGAAGTTTGCACCAATATTCTTGCCACAAGACAACCGGCAGCAAGCGATCTGCGTTTAGTTATCTGCGTTATTAAAACCATTACGGATATAGAGCGTATAGGCGACGAGGCGGTAAAATTAAGCCGTAACGCATTAAAAATAATCCAATCTGAAAACACGCTTCGCCAACCGAATGAGCTGAAGCATTTAGGCGAACTGGTCATCGAAAATCTGCAGGAGGCAATTAAAGCCTATGCAAACTTTGATGTTGAGCATGCGCTTAAAGTTATCGAACAGGATCAGGAGACCGATGAAGAGTTTGATAATATCACGCGCTTATTAATTACCAAAATGATGGAAGACCCGCGCGAGATAAAAAATACGCTGCGTATTTCCTGGTGTGCCAGAGCACTGGAACGTATCGGGGATCATACTACCAACGTATGCGAATACCTGGTTTTTTTAGTGAAAGGAAAAGATGTACGACATACCAGTCTTAATAAAATAAAGCAGAGAATCGAATAACAATAAAATCAACTGATTTTATTGATCCCCCCTGATTTATCCCCCCTCTGCTTGCCACCGTTCGGAAGCAGAGGGTCATAAATTACTGCAGTAAACAACACAAATTTATTATCTACCTACCTGAAAATCTAAGAAATCCTGAGGTTTTTCTAAGAAACTCCAGGCAATAAAACGGCTTATTTTCTGCCCTTGCGCCATTTTAATTACCTTTACATGCACGGCGCCAAGTTGTTGAAGCAGTTTTTTTAAGGGAGCAACATTTTCCGATTTTGATACCAGGCTGCTGAACCAGCATACCTGCTGGGCATAAACTTTACTTTCTGCAACCATCTTTTTCAAAAAGGCGATCTCCCCGCCGGTGCAGCACAGCTCATTTTCCTGTCCGGCAAAATTCAGTGTGACACTTTGTTGGTCTCGATCTTTGTTAAGATTTTTAATTTTACGCGCAGTGCCGGCGAATGCCTTTTCCATAGAAGAATGAAACGGCGGATTACACATGGTCAGGGTGAATTTATCTTTCGCTTTAATTATTCCGGCAAAAATATCCTGCGGATTCTTTTGCCGCTCTACTTTAATGAAAGGTTTTAGATTGCTGTTGGATTTTACAATCAGCTGCGCCATTTTTACCGATAACGGGTCAATATCCGTTCCCACAAAAGACCAGCCATAACTTCGGCTGCCTAAAATAGGGTAAATACAGTTCGCCCCGGTGCCGATATCAAGCACCTTAACCTGCTTACCCTCAGGGATTGTTGCATTGCCGGTTTGCGCTAACAGATCCGCAAGATAATGAATATAATCAACACGCCCGGGAATAGGGGGACATAAATACCCAACGGGTATCTGCCAGAAATCAACCTGATAATAGTGTTTAAGCAGAGCTTGATTTAGCAGCAACACGGCTTGCGGCTCGCTGAAATCAAGGGTCAGTTCCCCCTTAGGATTGGTTGTTAACAATGCCCTTAAGGGCGCATTATCTTTACCCAACAGCTCAAAATCATAATTGCCTCTGTGTAAGTTTTGCGGGTGTAATAGTGTTTTTGTTACTGTTTTATTATTGGTCATTCAATTTATCCAAAATAAGCTCTGCGGGCAGCTTATAAACTCGTATTAGAGTATTCATGCAACTCACCGCGAATATCTAAAAGGTTTCTTTTATAGATAAATTTCACCATTTGATGATCCAGTTCGGTGGCAAACCAGGCAATAAAGGTACGATCATTTTTTTTGATCTGCTCAACCCGGTAACTGTCGAATTTCCCGAACTTTGTGTCAATCACCTCTTTTCCGTCGACTTTAAAGAAATAGTGCGCGATAGAATCAGAGGTCTGCATAAAGAATTCAAAGTCAGTCTGGCCCTTTTTTAAACCTTTGCTGATTTGCAACGGAATGGCATTAAAATCAACAATATTTTGTTCCGGGTTGCTGAAATTAGTTGTCACACCATTATTAACAATGCGGGTATTATGGCCATTATTATCAAATTGAGCGGCCATACTGACGCTGCTAAAACCGCTGCTGTTACGTAAAAAGCGCTTACTGAAATAAAGCTGAGCTTTTTCATCCCAATAGATATCCGAAACCTGACTGCCGCCAAAATCCATCAGTAAAAAAGATAAATCGGCAATCGTATTGACCTTAATATTGTGTTTTTTTATCTGCAGTTCGCGGATCATTTTTCCGATGGATACTTTTTTGTAATACACATCGTAAACATAAGTCTGCTGAGTTTCAGATGCAGAGTCAGTCTCCAGAGCAAAACCTGAGCAGCTTACTGCGAATAGTAAAGGTGCCAGTAAAAAAGATAAATACTTATTTATTTTCAACAAACTATCCTCTCTGTATTTGTTCTATAATCGCAGATAAGCCATTGCTGCGGGACGGGCTTAAATGGTTCAGCAAACCAAGTTGTGTAAAATAATCCTGAATATCAAAATTCCGGATCTGCTCTGCGTTTTTCCCCTGGTAAATAATCAACAAAATCATCATTAACCCTTTGACCACCCGCGTATCACTGTCCATTTTAAAGTTATAAAGATCCCCCTCTTTATTAATAACCAGCCAGGCTAGGCTCTCACACCCCTGTACCAGATTAGTTTCAATTTTATCTTTCGCATCCATTTCCGGGAGCTTTTTGCCCAACTGGATGATCAATTTATACTGTTTATCCCAGCTTTTATTTTTCTGGAACTCATTTAATAACTGCTCTGTTGTCTGTAAAGACGCTACCATTAATACTTACCTTTCATTTACTGTATACCCATCCTACTTAAATATATCAGGGTCTGTTGACCTGTCGCGTGCATTTTTTCAGCAATTTATTCATGTTTTATAAAGGCAGAGCCGGCGCTACGCGACTCGTCGTTTACATAGAATAACGATGCTTCGCTCCTCGCGCAGAACGCTTTCAGATTGAAAAAAGTTTGTGCTCGAAAGATCAACAGTCTCTAATTCAGACATAGACTAAGACTAAGACAAAGCATAATGATAATGGTTCTTGCCTTTGCCCATTTTTGCATCTTAAGGTCGCTTGAGTATAAACTCAATAACCTTTTTTATGCTTCATATAATCGGAAAACAAAACCAATGCACCGCTACTGCCGGTCAGCTGTGAACTTTTATTATCATCCCTGCCGACCCAGGTAGTAACCACCTGCTCGATATCGAAGCCAACAAACCAGCTATCATTAAGATTATTGGTTGTCCCGGTTTTTCCAGAAAAGTACTGCCCTTTATTGCGCCAGGTTAAACTGCGGGCAGTCCCTTCGGTGGTCACTTTATGCAGTGTATTTGTTAATTTTAAAACCGCCTCTTCTGAAAAGATTTTATCTTGATGCATTGACCGTTGATATAACAACTGGCCGTCCGGGGAAGTGATCGAGCGGATCATTGTTAATGGCCGGTATATGCCTGACATGGTAATTGGCTGGTACATCTGCGCGACCTGCAAAGGAGAAAGTGCGACACTGCCTAAAACCAAGGAGGGGTAAGCTTTAATGTTTTCTCTAACCCCCATTTGATATAAGCTGTTAATGACTTTATTAAGACCGACCTGCATGCCCAGATTAACCGTAGGAATATTTAAAGAGTAAACCAGTGCATCTTCCAGGCTCACTTCACCGCGGAATTGACGATCATAATTTTTGGGACGCCAACGTTGACCCGAGCTGTTTTTCAGGACAATTTCGTTATCACTGAGCCGGTCAGAGAGATCAAATCCGGCATCTAGAGCAGTTAAATAGACAACCGGCTTAACCAGAGAGCCAATCGGCCGTTTCGCATCCAGGGCGCGATTAAAGCCACTAAATTTGACATCTTTACCTGCGACTAAAGCCAGTACTTCCGCAAACTCGCGATCACTGACGACCATTGCCCCCTGCAGGCCTGAACGGCCTTTCTTTTCCAGACGGTTTACCCCTTGCGCAACGGCTAACTCTGCATTTTTTTGCACAAAAGGATCGATCGAAGTGAAAATAACCAGGCCGTTACTTTTACGTACATTTTTGGCGACTTTAGTTTGTAGCTCTCTATGTAGCAAACTGACAAAAGCCGGATTAGCACGCTGATTTAACTCCTCCCGCGCACTTAAATTAAGCTCCCCCCGAACAGCATATTGATAATCACGACTATTAATAAGGTGATTTTCAAGCATCTTGCGCAGCACCAAATCCCGGCGTGCCAGTGCACGCCGCGGATTGCGGTAAGGGTTATAATAGGAAGGACCTTTAATAATAGCCACCAGCAAGGCAATTTGTTCAATACGTAATTCATTGATAGGACGGGCAAAATAATAATCACTGGCCAGCTCAATCCCATAGATGCCGGTGTTACCATTTTGTGCCAGATAAACCTCATTGACATAAGCTTCTAAAATTTTGTCTTTACTGTATTTATAATCGATTAGCACAGCAATATAGGCTTCCTGAAATTTACGCCATAAGCTGCGCTCCTGGCTTAAAAAAAGATTTTTGGCTAACTGTTGGGTAAGCGTGCTGCCACCTTGTAAGGTTTGTCCCGCTTTAAAATTAACAATAAATGCGCGTATAATCGCAAGGGGGGAAATTCCCTGGTGATGATAAAAGTTACGATCCTCCATTAATAACAGGGTATTAATAAACAGGTCCGGAATCTGTTCAAAAGGAATAAAAACACGATCTTCCACGTTGTCCGAGCGCAGGCGTTCCAGGAGTAGAGGATCTAAGCGCACCGAGCCGATATTACTCTCTTCGCTGCTCGCTATTGAGGTTAACTGCTCAGCGGAAAAATTAACGACAATCTTCTCTGCACTTTCATATTTATCCGGAAAATTAAAAGCCCGTTTATAGATAACCACCTGCCGATCGTTTACTGCAAACTGCCCGCTTGCCTGCACATTTTCGACCGGGCGATAATTTAATAACTTAAGCTCGGTGATTAAAGCCTGTTTTGATAAACCGCTATTATTTTTTAAGATTAAAGGCCGGGCATAAACCTGTGCCGGTAATGTCCAGGTTGATCCGTCCAGTTTACGCTCAATTTTTCTGTCAAAATAGATGCCGGCGATAAACATCAGGGCAATAAAAGCACATGCGCCTTTGAGAAAGAAAGACCACACAGCACGCAACAGGGATTGTTTAAAAGTGTTATTATTTGTGCCGTTGTTTGTCTTTGGTTTGCTTTCTGGCGCAGGCTTGGTTTTTACAACAGCCCTTTTTTTTGCAGCAGGTTTAGCTGTTTTGTTAGTTTTCGGCATCCTATTTCCAACTTATTATTTTATTTTTATCTGTTTTTTAGTGCGTTTTGTCGCGACTGCTTCAAGCGGATTGTCCGGCCAATAATGTTTCGGATATCTTCCACGCATCTCTTTTTTCACCTGCACATAAGCCCCCTGCCAGAAAGTATTTAAATCCTGAGTCAGCTGCAGCGGCCTCATAGCCGGCGATAACAATGCCAATTGTACCTTAATAAGATCATTAAAAATGCGTGGAGTATGCGCTTGACCAAATAATTCCTGCATTCTCACGGACAGCACCGGTATTTCATTTTCGCGATAAAGCAGTTTTATGTTCGATCCGCTGGGCACTGTAATATGTGTCGGAAACAGCTTATTAAATTGCTGCTGCACATCCCAGGACAAACGCGACAGTAATGCGCCTTTTATATCTAAGCGTTTCAGCTGCTCCGGCTTACTCACGCCATTTAAATAAGGGGCTAACCACGACGATAACTCTTGTAATAAGGCTGTTTCTGAAAAATCAGGAAAATCCAGCTCAACTTTATGTGCCTTGAGCTGGGTGAAGGCATACTGCAGACGGACTAATAACTGTGTATTTTCATCACTCCAGGTTAAGACAGATAATCCCGCCTGCTGCAGCCCGGTTAACACCGCCTGTTGTTTCTGTTCATTGCTTATAGCAGTTAACGGCTGCTTGTTGATTAACAACTTACCCAGATAAAGACGCTTTTCCGCTACTAACTTTTTACTTTGCAATTGCCAGCAGAGGTATTCCCGGCGGCTGAAGTATTCCGGCAAAAAAGACTGTAACATCTCTACAGACACTGCGCAGGCTTTATAAATAAGACTGTTGGAAGTTAAATCTGAAAGCGCCAAATCAGCTACCACGAGCATGTTTTTTCCCAGCAGGGATGAGCCGTGGGGTAATGACGCACCGATGCCATTGCTTAACAGGTACTTCCCGGCATTCATATCGCGTACTTTGGCAATACGATCCGGAAATGCGACAGCCAATAACAAACCGCAGTGCTGTACAGGTAAGATCCCGCCGCTTCGCTTAATTGCCATTTTTTTTAATAATAACTGCTGGTGCTGCAGCGTCTTAGGGGAAGGTTTATTTAAACAGATCTCTAAATCATCAGCGCCCCGCTCATTGCTTTCCAGTAAAGCAACCAGCAGACAGGCAAGCTCGAGTAAATGCTCAATCTGATGCTCTTCCTGCCACAGTTGTGCTGTTAAAATAAGATGCCCTAAACGCGGACTGACGCCCAGTTGTAAAATCGCCTGACCATGATTGCTGCAACGCCCCTGCGCATCGACCGCCCGCATTGTTTTTAATAATTCCATGGCGGTGTGGATCTGCCGCTTGGGCGGCTGAGTGATAAATGTTAAGGCCTGTGGATCGCTCACCCCCCAGTTAAGCATTTCCAACACCAGCGCAGTCAGATCAGTACGTTCTATTTCCGGCTTTGCCTGCTTTGCCAGGCGTTTCTCCTGCGACCATAAACGATAACAGGTGCCGTGAGACAAACGTCCCGCCCGCCCGGCTCTTTGCGTCGCATTGGCTTCACTGATGCTTTGTGTCTGCAGCTTACCGACACCGGATTGAGCTTGAAAAGAGAGACAACGTTCAAATCCGGAATCAACTACCACAGTGATCCCCTCAATGGTCAAACTGGTTTCAGCGATGTTAGTGGCAATCACTATTTTTCGTTGTCCGGTGGCACAGTTTTGTATCGCTTTCTGCTGCTCATTTAAGCTTAACGCCCCGTATAATGATGCAATTAAGACCTTATCATTGTTACCTGAAAAATAATCTTTTAGTAACGATTCACATTGTTTGATCTCTTTTATACCGGCAACAAACACCAGTATATTGCCGGTTTTTTCCAGATAAGCACGTTTAACCAGAGCGACTACCCCATCCGTTACCCTTTGCGATGTTGTGCGGCTTTGATATATGTAATCAATAGGAAAAGAGCGTCCTTCCAGAGTGATAAATTTTGCCTTAGGCAGGGCTGCTGTTAATTCGCTGTTATCCAAAGTTGCTGACATGATCAACAGTTTTAAATCTTCACGTAAGCCAGCCTGCACATCCAGGGCAAATGCCAAGCCTAAGTCGGCATGTAAATTTCGCTCATGGAACTCATCAAAAATAATCAGATCGATACCGGTCAGCTCAGGATCCTGCTGCAGGATCCTGGTTAACACCCCCTCGGTGACTATCTCAAGCCGAGTGTTTTTACTTATTTTACTTTCGCCACGCATACGGTAACCCACCTTTCCCCCCACCGGCTCATTCAATAAAGCAGACAGGTGACAAGCGATATTTTTAGCCGCCAGGCGGCGCGGCTCCAACAGTAAAATCTTACCTGAAAACCAATTTTCTTTGATCATGGTTAAAGGCAGAAAGGTAGATTTACCCGCTCCGGGGGGCGCCTGTAAGACAACTTGAGAAAAGCGCAATAAACTTGACTGCAACTCTTTAATGGCAGGTTCAATAGGTAAAGAAGACAAATAACTCTCCAAACAATAAAAAAGTAACTATGTGCAATGCTATACACTTTTATAAAAATTAAAATAAAAGCCGTTTAAATCGACAAAGGTTAATTGACTGATTATAATTTAACTGCTATAGATACCCGCCAAAAATAAAAGGCACCATTTAAACGTAATTTTTCTATAACTTTATTATCATTTTGCCACTGTATTCGTGCCAGCAATCAGCAAAATCAATCGTGTATCAATTGAAGGAATTATCTATGCCAACTCAAATAAAAAAAACATTAGGCATTTTAGCCATTGCCGAAGTAGAGCCGTATAAATTAAAAAGCGGTGAAGAATACATGAATAAAGCGCAGCTTGAGCATTTTACCAAAATTCTTAATGCATGGCGCAATCAATTACGCCAGGAAGTTGATCGTACTGTAGATCATATGAAAGATGAAGCGGCTAATTTTCCTGATCCGGTTGATCGCGCAACACAAGAAGAAGAATTCAGTTTAGAACTGCGTGCCCGTGACCGTGAGCGCCGTCTGATCAAGAAGATCTCAAAAACATTAAACAAAATTGATGATGATGAATTTGGTTACTGCGAATCCTGTGGTGTAGAAATCGGCATCCGCCGCTTAGAGGCGCGCCCTACGGCTGATTTATGTATTGATTGTAAAACATTGGCAGAAATCAAAGAGAAACAGATTGTTGGTTAACACTCGCCTTGTTGTTAAACAGACGGTTAGCCTTGCGCTAGCCGTTTTTGTTTAGGTGCTTAGTTTTGTCTGAAGCGACTCCATACCGGGGGCGTTTTGCCCCCTCACCTTCCGGATCCCTGCATTTCGGCTCTTTAGTCGCGGCGCTAGGCAGTTATCTGCAGGCCAGGTCGCAACAGGGCTTGTGGCAAGTCCGAATTGAAGATATTGATCCCCCCCGCGAAGTTCAGGGCGCTGCGTCTGATATTCTGCAAACGCTGCAGGCTTACGGACTGCACTGGGATGGTGAAGTTATCTATCAGAGTAACAACAGCCACTCTTATGAACAGGTGTTATCGCAATGGTCCGCGCAGCAACGTTGTTATGCCTGCGCCTGTACGCGTAAAATGATTCAGCAAGCTGGCGGTCTTTACCGGGGAGTTTGCCGGGATAAACAGCTGCCGGAAAAAGACCATGCTCTGCGTATTAATTTACATGATATAACCCATGCGGTGGAGCACTTTGAGGATCTTCTGCAGGGCCATATCCGTTTAAACCCTCTTCAGGCAAGAGAAGATTTTATTATCAAACGTAGAGACGGTTTATATGCCTATAACCTGGCAGTGGTTCTCGATGATATCAGCCAGGGGATAACCGAAGTGGTACGCGGAGCGGATCTGCTCTATACCACGGGTAAACAACTGACTTTATATCGGCTGTTAAATAAAAAACCGCCGGCATATTTACATCTGCCCGTTGCAGTCACCGCCCCCGGCAAAAAACTGTCCAAACAAAACCATGCACTGGCAATCAGTAAAGATAATCCGCTACCGACATTATTAGCCGCATTAGCGTTTCTCGGGCATCCTGTACCGCAGCAGCTGCATCAGACAAGCTGCTCCATCATACTGGCCTGGGCAATTCAAAACTGGTCGCTGGAGAAGCTGCCCAAACGAACTGAAATTCAAATCAAAAATTAATTTGTTTTTCATTACCTGCGCACATAAAATAGGCGCATATTTTGCGTAGACGCAATTCAAGTACAATTATTGAGGATAGAGTTATTAAACGATTAAGTAAATTCGTTAAAAAAGTGTTTACCAAAAAAAGCAAAACCGCAGCAATGCCGACAGTAGATACCTTTAAAATACCACGAGAGCAGCATTGTATCTCCCGTAAAGACATCGATGAAAATGCATTAAAGGTACTGTATCGTCTGCACAATGCCGGATTCAGAGCACTACTGGTTGGCGGTGGTGTAAGGGATCTACTGCTTGGGCTAAAACCTAAAGATTTTGATATCACCACAAATGCAACACCGGAAGAGGTTAAAGCATTATTCCGTAACTGCCGCTTAATTGGCCGTCGCTTTCGTCTTGCCCATATTTTATTCGGTCGCGAAGTTATTGAAGTCGCCACTTTCCGCGGACATCACGATCAGGATAATGCACAGGACAAGCAGAAAGTACATCAGTCACAAGCAGGCATGCTGCTGCGTGACAATGTTTACGGCTCACTGGAAGAAGATTCAGAACGCCGTGACTTTACCGTTAATGCACTTTATTACGATATAGCTGACTTTGCCATTTATGATTTTTGCAATGGCATGGCGGATCTTAAGGAGCGCAGGCTGACCTTAATTGGTGATCCTGAAGTACGATACCGGGAAGATCCGGTGCGCATGTTACGCGCGGTTCGTTTTTCGGCAAAACTGGGGCTGACTATCAGTGATGAGTGTGCAGAACCGATCCGCCGCTTAGCTCCCCTTCTGCAGGATATTCCGGCTGCGCGTCATTTTGATGAAGTGATCAAATTACTGCTTTCAGGTCAGGGTTTAGCGACCTACCGCTTATTAAAAGAATACAAACTGTTACAGATGTTATTCCCTATCCTGTTCAAAGATGGCGAAGATGATAAAGCGACGAAGCTGATTGAGCAGGCCCTGATCGATACCGATCAGAGAATTGCCCAGGGTAAGCGTCTGACTCCTGCTTATATCTACGCGATTATGCTTTGGTATCCGCTTGAGCAGCGTGCACAGGAGATGAGCTTTGAAAGCGGCATGGAATTCCATGATGCTTTTTTATTAGCCATGAACGAGGTGTTAAGCATCCAGGTAAGAACCATTGCTATCCCGAAACGCTTTACCGCCGCTATCCGCGATATCTGGATTTTACAGCTGCGTTTACCGCGTTTTGGCGGAAAACGGGCACAACGTGTTTATCACCATATTAAATTCCGTGCAGCCTTTGATTTTTTATCCCTGCGCGCCAAAGTGGAACAAAGCAAAGAACTTGCTGAGTTAACGGCATGGTGGCAGGAGTATCAGACAAACAATAAACTACCGGAACACAATTACACGCGTAATGCCAGTAGGGCGACGGAGTTTAAACCTGCGGATAAAAAACCTGCAGATAAAAAGCCTTATAAAAAGCGTAAGTACGCCCATAAAAAACGTAAAAAAACAGAGGCACAGAGCGTTGATTAGTTATATCGGCGTTGGCAGCAATCAGGCGGACCCGATCGGACAGGCAAGGTTAGCCATTGCAGCCCTGCAGCACTTACCTGATAGCGTATTTTGTAAGTGCTCTTCCCTGTACTGCAGTGCACCGATGGGACCGCAGGACCAGCCTGACTATATCAATGCCGTGGTTGCAATCGATACGCAGTTAACAGCTATTGATCTGCTCAATGAGTTACAAAAAATTGAGTTAGCACAGGGGCGGGTACGCAAGGAAAACCGTTGGGGCCCGCGTACCTTAGATCTGGATATTATTTTGTACGGCAATGAAGTGATCAATAACTCCCGTTTAACCATTCCGCATTACGGAATGAAGGAGCGTGAATTTGTACTCTACCCGCTATTGGAGATTGCCGAAGACCTGCGTTTACCCGATGGCCAGCTGCTATCGCAATTGACTGAAAAATGTAATAAAAATGGCCTGGTCCGGATTAGCAGTTGAATAAAAAACCTACCTCAGTAGAATAACAAATCGCTTATACTCAAAGTAGTTAAAGATACCCCATCCACAATTTCAGGTATTTTGGGTATAATAGCGAGTGCATTAAAATCGGCTCATTGAGGCGGTCTAAATTAGGGCCTGTAGTGATTAATTATTTTGAACATCTTCATCGGTTATTGCAAGCTGCTCAAAATTGCTACAGGCAACTTTTTCTAAATTAGAATAGAAGTTACCGTCATTAAAGTTTTTATCTCGTTTTTTCTGCTGCAACAATAACAAACAATGAATGCGGCAGGTAACAACATAATTTCAATTTTGGAGCAATCATGGCTAAAGTTAGCGTTTCCCGTCTGGCTAAAATGAAACAGGACAATCAAAAAATAACGTGCATGACCGCATATGATGCGAGTTTTGCAGCTATTTTTGACCAAGCAGGCATCCAGGTATTATTAGTAGGTGATTCCCTTGGTATGGTGTTACAAGGACATGATTCAACTCTGCCGGTAACCGTTAATGATATCAGCTACCATACAGCCTCCGTTGTCAGTACCGCCAAAAATTCTTTTGTTATCTCAGATTTACCTTTTATGAGTTATGCAACATTAGAAAGCACCTATGAAAATGCTGCCATATTAATGCGTGCAGGCGCAAATATGGTAAAAATGGAAGGTGGAAAGTGGCTTGCAGATTCCATAAAAGGATTGGTCGAGCGTGGAATTCCGGTCTGCGGTCACCTGGGATTAACACCACAATCAGTTAATATTTTTGGCGGTTATAAAGTGCAGGGCCGCGAGAATAAACAGGCAGAGGAACTGATTAAAGACGCATTAATACTGCAGGAGGCCGGTATCCAGTTATTAGTCCTGGAATGCGTCCCCGTAAGCCTTGCAGAACGTGTTACTAAAGCGCTGCACATTCCGGTGATCGGGATTGGCGCGGGCAGTGAAACCGATGGGCAAATCTTAGTGATGCACGATGCCTTTGGTATTTCGGCTGGTTTTTGCCCCAAATTTTCCAAAAACTTCCTGCTTGAAACAGGTGATATCCGCCAGGCGGTCAATCTTTATAAAGAACAAGTTGAAAGCGGACAATTTCCTTCTGCTGAACACAGTTTTTACTAAGTATAGTGATTGAGACAAAGATGCTTATTATTAAAAATCCAATACAATTACGCGAACAGATCAAAGAGCTTAAGCAGAAAGGTAAAAAAATTGCTTTTGTCCCTACCATGGGAAATCTGCATGACGGGCATTTAACGCTGGTTCGGGAAGCGAAGAAAAGAGCGAGCATCGTCGTGGTAAGTATTTTTGTTAACCCGATGCAGTTTAACAATGCTCAGGATTTACAGAATTACCCTAAAACGCTTAATGAAGATTGTGCAAAACTGACAGCCGAAGGTGTCAATATTGTTTTTACCCCCGAAGTAGAAACCATTTACCCCAATGGCTTAGCTGCTCAAAGCTATGTTGAGGTGCCGGTTTTATCCGATTGTTTAGAGGGTGAACTGCGTCCGGGACATTTTCGCGGAATGAGCACCATAGTGAATAAACTGTTTAATCTGGTACAGCCCGATTATGCCTGTTTTGGTGAAAAAGATTTTCAGCAGTTAGCCATTGTTAAACAGATGGTCGCTGATTTAGCCATGCCCATTGAAATTATTCCGGTTGCCACTGTGCGTGAAAAAAATGGTCTGGCCATGAGTTCGCGCAATAATAAACTGAGCAGCTCTGAAAAAGCACAGGCACCTTTTTTAGCAAAGGTGATGAATCAATTAGCCCTGGATGTGCAGTCTCACAAGACTGAATTATCAATATTGATAGATGATGCCTGTAAAGAGCTTGATAACGCCGGTTTTCATACCGATGCTATCCACATTGTAGATGCACAAACCCTGCAGACGGTAAACGAACACAGTCAGCAGGCGGTTATTTTAATGGCGGCTTTTTTAGGAAATACACGTTTGATTGACAATAAAGTAATAAGCCTGAACAGTCCGGATACAGAAATCCAAGGCTAAGTTATTTTTAGTTAACAATTTAATTTTATAATGGTATAAATTTGATATTTATCAATAGCTGCTATTACTTGAGCTTTTGCTTTAGGTATTCATTTGCACCATTAAGGGTTTTACTTTATAGTCGCACTGTTGAAAAAAACAGCAATGACTAATCCAGAAAATAAAGGTTTTGTATGAAAAAAACGATGCTTACTGGCAAACTTCACCAAGCGAGAGTGACGCACGCCGAATTAAACTATGAAGGTTCATGTGCCATCGATCAGGATTTCCTGGACCAGTCAGGTATTCTCGAATATGAGAAAATTGAAATTTACAATATTGAAAATGGAGCGCGTTTTTCAACCTACGCAATTTCAGGTGAACGTGGTTCAAAAATCATCTCAGTAAATGGCGCTGCAGCGCGTATGGCCGCAGTAGGCGACCGGGTTATTATTTGTGCTTATGCAAGCCTAACTAGTGCTGAAATTGTCAATCATAAACCAAGTTTAGTGTACTTAGATGCGCAAAATAACATTGTACGTACAAGCAAAGATGTACCGGTACAAGTTGCCTGATTAATACGCTAATCCGCAAAAATCAAAAAACCGATAATAACTTAGTTATTATCGGTTTTTTGTTGCCTTCAATCTTCTCAAACTAATTTTTCTGTAACCACCTGCCAGACAGGGACTTGAAATAATCTTTTCGCTCAGCAAGCAGGACAAGGCAAATAAGGAAATAAACCCCGGGTTCAACCAATTCAGATTTTACGGACCAGTAATAATGGCTCACAGCCAGCAGAACAGACCAGTAAACAAAGCGATGCAGGGTCAGCCATGCTCTTTTCATCTTTTTGCGGATAGCGGTGATTGAGGTGATACTCAGAGCTAATAAAATTATCCAGGTCAGCGCGCCAAGGGTCATATAAGGGCGTTTAACGACCTCTTGCATAAATAACTGCAGCTGCCAATCCAGTTCCAACCAGATAAAAACTAGCAGATGTAAAGATGCCCAGAAAAAGCAGTACAAACCAAGCACACGGCGTAACTGAATCAATAAAGGTTGTTTGCAACGTCGCGCTAATGGCGAAATAGACAGTGTTATTAAGAGAAAATTAAGAGCCGTTTTACCCAGAAAATGGATCATCTCCTTCACCGGATCCGCCCCCAAAGCATTCTGCTCCAGCAAAAGCAATAGATAGAAAAATGTAAATAAAGCCGCCAGGTGAATCAAGGCCTTAGCGGCGAGTATATCCGTGCTGGAAACTTTCAAATCGCCTCCTTAAAAATAACGTTTTAAATCTAAGCCCTTATATAAATGTGCAACCTCTTCCTGGTAGCCGTTAAACAGCAGTGTGTCCTGACGGGATTGCGAAAACAGATTACCTTCCCCGATAAAGCGTTCACTTGCCTGACTCCAGCGCGGGTGATCCACCTGCGGATTCACATTGGCAAAAAAACCATACTCATTTGCAGCAATTTTCTGCCAGGTATTAATGGGGGCCTGATCCGTCAAGGTTATTCGGACAATGGATTTAATGCTTTTGAAACCATATTTCCACGGAACGACTAAGCGAATTGGCGCACCATTTTGCGGAGCAAGTGTCTTACCGTATAAGCCGACAGATAACAGTGCCAGTGGAT
The DNA here is from genome assembly GCF_041586535.1 of Psychromonas sp. Classification (GTDB taxonomy): domain Bacteria; phylum Pseudomonadota; class Gammaproteobacteria; order Enterobacterales; family Psychromonadaceae; genus Psychromonas. The sequence continues at coordinate 19,120 of NZ_JBFGZY010000071.1, forward strand.
TCATCGCTTCATCGAGACGTAACCCTTCCACATAAGGGTAATCAATTCCGCCGCCAATATGCCGGGAGCCTTGCCCGCGCATC
>NZ_JBFGZY010000072.1:0-19147 GCF_041586535.1 Psychromonas sp.
AAACGCGGCGGGTTTCCGTGTAACAAATATTACTGACGTTACACCAATCCCACACAATGGTTGTCGTCCACCTAAGAAACGTCGCGTTTAATAACGACGCTCAAAGGTAACTGGAGAAAGAACAATGGCAAGATATTTAGGGCCTAAACTTAAACTTAGCCGTCGCGAAGGAACAGATCTTTTCTTAAAATCTGGTGTCCGTGCGATTGAATCTAAGTGTAAAATTGATAATGCACCGGGTGTTCATGGTGCGCGTAAACCACGTCTGTCTGATTATGGTTTACAATTACGTGAAAAACAAAAAGTACGTCGTATGTACGGTGTGCTTGAAAAACAATTCCGTAACTACTACAAAGAAGCTGCACGTTTACAAGGCAACACTGGTGAAAACTTACTTCAACTTCTTGAAGGCCGTTTAGACAATGTTGTTTACCGTATGGGTTTTGGTGCGACTCGCGCTGAAGCACGTCAACTAGTTAGCCATAAAGCTATTTTAGTAAACGGTAAAGTTGTAAACATCCCTTCTTTTAATGTTAAAGCGAGTGATGTTGTCGCGATTCGTGAAAAAGCTAAAAAGCAGTCACGTATTGGCGCAGCACTTGAAATCGCAGGTCAACGTGAATCCGCAACTTGGGTAAATGTTGATGCAACGAAAATGGAAGGCGTATTTACTCGTCAGCCTGAACGTTCAGATTTATCTGCTGAGATTAACGAACAGTTAATCATCGAACTTTACTCTAAGTAAAGTTAATTGCTACGAGAGGACAAAAATGCAGGGTTTTGTAAAAGATTTTCTAAAACCGAACTTAGTTGGTATCGAACAAGTAAATTCAACTAGAGCAAAAGTGACTTTAGAGCCATTAGAACGTGGTTTCGGTCATACTTTAGGTAATGCACTTCGTCGTATCCTGTTATCATCCATGCCGGGTGCGGCGGTAACGGAAGTCGAAATTGATGGTGTACAGAATGAGTACAGCACGAAAGAAGGCGTACAGGAAGAGATCCTTGAGATTCTTCTTAACCTTAAAGGTCTAGCGGTTAAGCTTGAAGGTAAAAACGAAGTTATCGTGAGTTTAACTAAATCTGGGACAGGTCCTGTTATTGCAGCTGATATCACTCATGATAGTGACCTCGAGATAGTCAATCCAGAACATGTGATCTGTCATTTAACCGGCAATGCTGAAATCAGCATGCGCATTAAAATTGAATCAGGTCGTGGGTATGTTCCAGCTTCATCCCGTGTACATAGTGAAGAAGATGAGCGTCCGGTTGGCCGTCTATTAGTCGATGCGACTTTCAGCCCTGTTGAGCGTATTGCTTACAGTGTTGAATCTGCTCGTGTTGAACAGCGTACCAACTTAGACAAACTTGTTATCGATATGGAAACGGACGGTACACTTGAGCCGGAAGAGGCAATTCGTCAGGCTGCTATGATTTTAGCCGGCCAGCTGGACGCATTTGTTGATGAACGTATTATAAGTGCACCTGTTGAAATAGAAGAAAAACCTGAGTTTGATCCTATTCTCTTACGCCCAGTCAATGACTTAGAGTTAACTGTTCGTTCTGCTAACTGTCTGAAAGCAGAGTCAATTCACTATATCGGTGACTTGGTACAACGAACTGAAGTTGAACTTCTAAAAATGCCTAATTTAGGCCGTAAATCATTAACTGAAATCAAAGATGATCTTGTATCACGTGGGCTTTATCTTGGTATGCGCCTGGAAAACTGGCCGCCAGCAAGCCTTATTGAAGATTAATCCAATCATACTAATAACGAATTATAAGGATTAGGTTATGCGCCATCGTCAAAGTGGACGTCAACTTAACCGAAACAGCAGCCACCGTCAGGCTATGTTTCGTAATATGGCAATTTCTATTGCAACGCACGAAGTTATTAAAACGACAGTGCCAAAAGCAAAAGAGTTGCGTCGTGTAATTGAGCCATTAATTACACTAGCTAAAACCGATAGCGTTGCTAATCGTCGTTTAGCATTTGCTCGTCTTCGTGACGATGCAGCAGTTGCAAAACTATTTAATGAACTGGGTCCGCGTTACGCGACTCGCCCTGGTGGTTACACCAGCATCATTAAATGTGGTTTCCGTACTGGTGATAAAGCTCCTATGGCTTACATCACGTTAGTAGACCGCCCAGTAGTAGCTGAAGAAGAATAAACCCTTCTGATACTGCAGAAAAAAGCCGGACAATTGTCCGGCTTTTTTGTATCTGAAATTCGGCTATCTGCTGACGGCTGTTTTTGCCTTCAGCTTTTTTCATTGTTTATTTTGCTGCAGCCGCCATAATTTTGCATACTCACCCTGCTGCTCTAACAACTGCTGATGATTTCCCTGCTCAACTATCATCCCCTCTTTGATCACCAGAATATTATCTGCATCAACAATAGTGGATAAACGGTGAGCAATAACCAGGCTGGTATTACCCTTAGATACATTGTTGATTGCCGTCATTATTTGTTGCTCGCTATAACTATCAAGCGATGACGTTGCTTCATCAAACACTAAAATAGCGGGCTTTTTTAGAATAGTACGGGCAATCGCAACACGCTGTTTTTCTCCTCCGGATAACTTTAACCCGCGCTCACCCACCATGGTCATCTCCCCGTCAGGGAGACTGTTAATAAACCCACGTAAATGTGCCAGGTCGATAGCATCTTCTATCTCCTCTTTACTGGCATCGGTGCGACCGTAGCGAATATTTTCCAAAATAGTGTCATTGAATAAAACCGTGTCCTGCGGGACTATGCCGATAGCTCTGCGCAACGAGTGCTGAGTAACCTCGCGAATATCCTGATTGTCAATCACAATGCGCCCATCTGTTACATCATAAAAGCGGAACAGCAGTTTGACTAAGGTGGATTTACCACCGCCACTGCCCCCCACAACCGCTACCTTTTGGCCGGGTTTTACATTAAATGATATGTTATTAAGAATGCGCCGCTGCGGCTGATAATAAAAACCAACCTGTTCAAAGCTTATTTCTCCTTTTGTTGTAATCAGCTGCCGTGCATTGGGCAAATCTTCCACTTTTGGCTTCAGGGTTAGCAGATCAAACATCTTTTCAATATTCGCCAGTGAACCGCGGATTTCCCGGTAAACAAAACCAAGAAAATTAAGCGGCATAAAAATCTGCATGGTGAAGGCATTAATCAGTACAAAATCTCCAAGTGTCATAGTCCCGTCGGCAACACTTAACGCAGCAAGGGTCATCATTGCGGTCATTGCAGTCGCTATGATTAACGCTTGCCCGCCATTGAGTACAAATAATGACAGTCTATTTTTACGCTTGGCCTGCTCCCATCTCCTCAGTTCTGCATCATAGCGATCTGCTTCATAGACCTCATTACCAAAATATTTGACTGTTTCATAATTGAGTAAACTGTCAATTGCCCGGCTGTTACTCTGTGAATCGGCAAGGTTAGCCTCGCGAATAAATTCGGTTCGCCATTGCGTTGCTTTGACCGAATAAAGTACATAACAGAGCACTGCAAGCAAAATAACTACTGCAAAACTTACCCCATAATCAAGCAAAAGAATAACAGTCACAAAACTGAGCTCCAATAACGTTGGAATGATATTAAAAATCATAAAGCGCATGACAAAATGAATCCCGGAAACACCGCGCTCCATATCTCTGGATAAGCCTCCCGTTTGACGATTTAGATGAAAGTCTAAATCCAGATGATGGAGATGCTCAAAGACACTTAAACCTACCCGCCTCATCGCACGCTCAGTCACACGTCCGAATAACGTATCGCGCAACTCACCGAATAATACTAATGCAAATCTCAATACACCATAAGCAACAACCAGCATGATCGGTGCGGCGATCAACTGCAGGTTATTATTATCAAGGGTATCAACAATATGTTTAAGGACAAAAGGCAGCCCAACCGTGGCTATTTTGGCAAGTACCAAACACAATAATGCCAACAATACGCGTAGTTTGTATTCAGCGAGGTAAGGAATGAGTGTTTTAAAAACGGACCAGTTTATCGAGTCTGGTACATCAGTATGTTGTCCATGGCGCATTGAGAATCATCCATTGATAGTAAATTACTCAACTTTAAGGTCTAGCGTGCTTGTTGTCTAATTAAAAAAGCGCATGGCCAGGCAAGCTTTGGGACTGCTTTGACTGGCTGCCAAGAAGTCAGAATAAACATGAGAAAAGAATAAGTTCTAACGTTTATCCAGGGGGATATAACCGCGCTCTTCAGTACCGCAATAGATTTGTCTGGGCCGCTCAATCTTATGCTCAGGATCGAGCAGAAACTCCTGCCACTGCGCTAACCATCCAGTGGTACGGGCTATCGCAAACAGCACAGGGAACATACCGAGCGGAAATCCCAGTGCCTGATAAATCAGACCTGAATAGAAATCAACATTAGGATAAAGATGACGGGAGACAAAATAGTCATCCTGCAGGGCAATTCTTTCCAGCTCCAGGGCAATATCAAGCTGCGGGTTTAGTCCGGTTACAGCAAACACATCTTTGGCCATCTTTTTACAAATTTGCGCCCGGGGATCATAATGTTTATAGACACGGTGGCCAAATCCCATCAAACGCCCCTCTTTGCCTGATTTTATAGACTTGATAAATTCCGGAACACGATCAACAGAGCCGATTTTTGCTAACATATGCAGAACAGCCTCGTTCGCTCCGCCGTGCAAAGGCCCGTATAAAGCAGCTATAGCTGATGAAGCGGCAGAAAAAGGATCACTGTAAGAGCTGCCTACCCCGCGCATAATACTGGTACTGCAGTTTTGCTCATGGTCGGCATGGAGAATGAAGAGGACATCAATGGCCCTTTCCAAAACAGGATCCGGCTGGTATTTTAATTCACTCTTTTTCCATAACATATTCATAAAATTGCCTACATAGGACAATTCCTGATCCGGATAGATATAAGGTAAACCAAGACTATGACGGTAAGCAAATGCTGCCAGTGTTGGCATTTTGGCAATTAAGCGCCATATTTGTTTATTACGGCACTCCTGATCATGGATATTTTTGGCATCCGGGTAAAAGGTTGACAATGCACCAACCGTACTGACCAGAATTCCCATCGGATGGGCATTGTGCTGAAAACGGTCAATAGACTTTTTGATATTTTCATGCACAAAAGTATGCTCGATAATGCCCAGTTCCCAACACTTTAACTGTTCCTGGTCGGGTAACTCACCATTTAAAATCAGGTAAGCCGTTTCCAGGTAGGTACTTTTTTCTGCTAACTGCTCAATCGGATACCCACGATAACGAAGAATCCCTTTTTCCCCATCAAGAAATGTCACGCGACTGCTGCAGGAAGCTGTATTGGTAAAACCGGGATCATAGGATAGCAGGCCAAAATCCTGCTCAGATGTTTTTATATTCCTGAGCTCCAGTGCATTGATAGATGCGCCGTAGTTAGGGTAGGTACCATATTGAATGGGAATTTCGTAGCTCTTACCGGTACGGTTGTCGGTAATAGTAAGACTATGCTTATGATTCATAATATCGTCACCTTTATCCAATCACCAGAGTTTGCTGGTTATGCTAAAGTTTAGACTCTTCTAAGTGCTTTTCAAACTGCAAAAGATTAACCACAGCAGACAGAGCGACGGGTTTAAGGCGCCTAATCACGCATATCTCACTGTATTTTTTGATAATATTAACAGTGGATGGCGTGTTGCATACATTCACTTCAGGATAACTTTAAAAGCATCAAATAATATTCAACAGCCTGCATGACAAAGCGAATTTATTCACCGCTTTCAATTACAAAAGTTTCAAAACGAAATATTTGGATTGCGTCGCTCCAATAATCCCGGGACCAGCCCCCTTTCTGCTTTAATGCCTGAACAAAGGATTCGGCTGTTGGCAAAGATTGCCAGACTGTCGGCAAAAATATCGCGCTGTGATAGTCGTCTTTCAATAACAAGCCGTCAATCTCCGGTTGAAGTTGTTCAAGCAGAGCCTGCTCTCCTGCATTTTGCAGTGGCTGTAGCTCGGACAGAACGGATATCTCAAAGCTCAGGGCAGATAATTCCTTTTTTTCAAGCGGTGTAAAACGCCGATCTTCACAAGCACTGTAATAACTATAGTTGCAGACATTTTGCCAGAGAGAGTTTTGCGCGTCATAAGTACCAATGCAGCCACGCAACTGTTTATGAACATATAAGGTAACGAAACAGCTTAGCGGCGTTAATAATTTTTGTGATTTCGGTGGCGCAGGCTCGAATCGGGTTCCATATTCAACGGCTTTTTCAAGGGCTTGCCAAACAAGCAGCTTAAGCTCCGCCTGCTCCTCCTCAGTTAAATTAAAATAAGATAAAACTGGCATAACCTACCACCTCATTTTTGCTGCCTAAAGTGTCACCTGAGTTCGCTTTTTTAAGCAGTTTGATGGTCCAATTTTGACTTTGCGCATAACGCAGTAAACCATTTACAGCATAACAACCGCAGGCATCTTCACCCTTTAAATCAGATTCATAATTTAAAATATGCTGAATCGTTTTGTTGTCCAGAGACTGGGCCTGCTGGTAGGAATGATAATGACTGAGATCAGAACTGACCACCATCAATGTATCTGCCTGATTCACCTTTAATTCATCGAGAATTTTACTGATCTGCTCAGCGGAGCAGTAACCGACTACTATCGGCACAAGCACAAATTTATCCAGACAGCGCTGTAAAAAAGGCAGCTGCACTTCTAATGAGTGCTCCAGCAAATGTGCCGGATCATAAGTTATCGCCAAACCTTTATTCAATAATTGCGTATTAGATACTTTATCTATTTCTACCTGACCAAGCGGTGTGGAAAAAAAATCACAACTGGAAACAGCACAACCATGCAGAGCAACACGGTGGCTCGGTCCAAATAAGATAACTCTGCGGATCTGATGGGAAATATTTTTCAGGTAAGCATAAGCATATCCGGCAACGGCACCGGAATAACAGTAGCCGGCGTGCGGTACAATTAACGCTTTTGCCTGAACAGCAGTTGGTATTTCAGCGGCATTTTCTACGTTTAAAAAAACATTGAGTTCCTGATTAATTTGTTCGGCAGTGCCCGGGTAAAAACTGCCTGCTACGGCCGCAGCTCGGGATTTCATAAATACCTCCAAAAAAATAGCTACACCCATGTCGATGCATCAAACAGACTGCATTGATCTTATATAAGTATAGTCAAACCTTGAATGAAAACGCGCTGAGAAATTTTATCAGGAAGAAATGGCGGACAGGTGCAGTATACGCCTGTCCGCTTTTTAAAGTTAACTAAATGATGATCGGATCATTATACGAGCACAGTGTTTATTTACATTATCTTTGCAAGTTCGCTCAGCAGAGCCTCCTGCTCAGGCGTTAAGCTTGTTGGCGTAGTGATAACAACTTCATAAATAAGATCCCCTTTAAGCTCACTGTTCATTGCCTTAACCCCTTTACCCTTAATGCGGAATTTTCTCCCCGTTTGAGTGCCTTTAGGTATTTTAAAACTAATATGGCCGTCAAAAGTAGGCACTTCCATCGAGCCGCCCAGTGCAGCTGTTGGAAAAGAGATAGGCAGTGTATAGTGCAAATCATTTCCATGACGCTCAAACATTTCATCTTTAATAAGGTTAATTTCTACACGTAAATCACCATTTGGTCCCCCTAAAGATCCCGGGTTGCCTTTATTTGCAAGACGAACACTTTGCCCGTGGTCAATACCAGCAGGAATAGTGACCTTAAGAATCTGCTCGCTGTTAGGTAGTCGAATCTCTTTCTGACAGCCATTGATCGCTTCAGCTAAAGTCAGTTTGACTTGATAGAGTAAATCAGAGCCTTTTTCTGGTCTTGGTTGGTGTTGCTGCCTGAAGATATCAGCAAAAATATCATTATAATCATCGGAAGATTGCCCAAATCCACCAAAACCATGCCGTCTATTAAAACCAGAAGCCCGATGGTTAGGATCGAATGCCTGATGGCCAAAATCATCATATTCTTGCCTTTTCTCCGGATCTGAAAGGATTTCGTAGGACGATTTCACTTCTCTGAAATTTTCCTGTGCAACAGGATTACTCGGATTACGATCCGGATGATATTTCATCGCTAATTTTTTATAGGCTTTTTTTATTTCTTGTTCGCTAGCGTTTTTGCTAACGCCAAGTACTTCATAACAATCACGTTTTGACATGTTTATTTCTCAAACTCACTATTTATATGCAAACTGCCTGTTTTGTAATGCTAACAGGAAAGACCTTACTGCAGAGCAATTACAATCTTCTTCTATCTGAGTATAATTTAAAATGCATCTGCTACTTTTTTCGGTCATAATTACTCCAGACTCTTTGATAAGCGAAGATCCTGAACGGGATGTCAGATTTTAACTTATAAAACGAACAAGGTCTCGCAATGGTTTGAATATAAAGAGTAAGCGGAGCCCTACTTTTATAGCAAACTGCTTTAGGTAATTTAGATTTAAGCCCAACTATCATAAGGTTTCACTATGTTTGTGTATTATCATTTATTATCAGATTGGATAATAAGCAGTCATTATTTGCAAAAACACAGAATAATTCTCAGTTTGGGTCTTATTCTCACTCTATTAAATCCAACAGCTTCGCTGGCTGATGGCTACCCGCTGCCTGAAGATGGTTCTCGCTTAATTGGTGTACAGCATGAATATATAGTCCAACCGGGAGATACGCTGCAATCTATCACCAAACTTTATAATGTTGGTCTTATTGCGTTAATGGAATCAAACCCAGGAGTCGATCCTTTTCTGCCGGCCCCAGGGACAATATTACAGATCCCAAGCCAGATGCTATTACCTGATGTACCCTATCAAGGTATTGTGATTAATTTGCCCGAACTTAGGTTATATTATTTTCCGAAAGACAAAAACGAAGTTCATGTTTTCCCAATCGGCATCGGTCGGATAGGCCGCTCAACTCCGACAATGCAAACGTCTATCCACTCGAAAGTAAAAAACCCAACCTGGACGCCAACGGCTCAAAGCAGAGCTGAGTATTTCGCAGAAACAGGTGAACATTATCCCGCTGTGATACCTGCCGGACCGGATAATCCGCTGGGCGCGTATAAGATGCGCTTGGCATACGGCCGAGGGGAGTACCTGATCCATGGAACAAATAAAGATTTTGGCATTGGTATGCGTGTCAGTGCCGGCTGCATCCGCTTAAATCCGGATGATATTGAGTGGCTGTTTTATCAAGTCGACAGAAATGAATCAGTTCGGATAATTAACGAACCGATCAAAGTATCAACAGAGCCAAACGGCACAAAGATACTTGAAGTTCACTCACCGGTATCCAGAAGTGAAGATGACAATGAGTTTAGTTTGTATTGGACAGATGAAATAATTAAATTCAACAATCAGGAACTGGTTGATGATGAAGAAGTAACAAAAGCATTGTTATTACATCAGGGAATACCTGTCGTGATAGATAGGTAAATAGGCAATGAATAAGTAAAAAAAAAGGTTGGCTCTTAGGCCAACCTTTTTTGTTCTTCATCTTACTAAAAAATTATTTTTTGTAAGAAGTAGCGATGTTGTCAATGCGAGCATTAGCGCGCTCTGTTTCACTAGCTACAGCTTGTAAATCAGCTTTCAGGCTGCTATGGTCAGAAGCCATCATATCAACTTTATCTGATAACTCACCGACTTGGTTAGTTAGGTTATCGATACTATCTTGCATCATTTCAGTTTTATTTGAACAACCAGCAAGTAAAATTATTGATGCAACAGCGCCAGTAATAAGTAATTTTTTGCTCATAGTGAAACCTCTTCTTTTTAGTTGGATTAACGCAAATGTACACTCTTGATGCACTCAGCCTAAGTATGTAATATATCTGATATTTCGCCACCTAAGCCTGCGTCTTTTTTTATATTATTTTCTTGACTCACATTAAGTGAGAGATAAATCATGCCCTAATTTATTTCTTTTATCTAGATAAAGATCGCCTTAACTGACGAATAAATCACAGATTTCACCTGTTTTTTTAAATAAATGGCGTGCGTGTCAAGTAAGCTCTTTTTTTTAAAAAATATCAAGTGAAATATAAAAATAACTTGCTTCAATTACTTGTTTTTTCATATAACAGGCGTATTACTTAGCCACAATTCATACAGAGATTGACAAATAAACATCAACCAAAAAAATAGCAATCAGGTAATCAATGTCGCTTATCATTCATGGCAAATACAGGATAGAATGACGATAACGTTTTCAACATAAGAGAAACAATGGCAAATTTTAATACACACTTCAATACAGCAGCAGCTTGTACTGGTCTTGGTTGTGCTGCACTATTATCAGCAGGCCATATCGACGTCAATACAGCATTATGGTTATGGTGTCTGGGCACCATTGGGGGCTTATTACCTGATATCGACTCCGACAACTCAACATCACTGGATATTGTCTTCAATATATTTGCCGCCGTTATTCTTCTAATGGTAATGCGTTACATTACTGGAGAGCACTTTAGAGAGATTCGTTTTATCGAATTACTGCTAATCCCTTTAGCTGTTTATGGCATTATGAAATGGTTAATAAGACCCTTATTTGAAAAATTGACAGTTCACAGGGGCAGCTGCCATTCTCTGTTATTTATTACCCTATGTGGCCTGTTAACAACACAGCTGACTTGGATATTCAATGACGATCACGCAGCAAAATCAGCTATTATTGCTCTGCTTTCAGGTGGATTTATTTTTTTTGGCGGACTTATTCATTTAATTTTGGATGAAATATGCAGTGTGGATTTAAGCAATGTCAGAGTTAAACGTTCTTTCGGAACGGCCTTGAAAATAGCTGATTTTAACAATAAAAGTGCAACTGTGTTGATGCTCTTTGCCATCATCGCATTAGGTTATATGCTGCCTGATACAACCACAACGATCAATTTATTGGTTGATTGGTCCGCATTTAATTTTTAATTAACCTCAACTCTGGATAGTGGGCATTTTAATAGATGAAGTTATCTGTATTTGACTCAGGTAGGGGTCAATGGCGAGAGGTTCGCTCAAAAGCCAGCTCTGTATTACAACACTTGAAAAGGGAATAAGCATTCTCTGCATATTGTGCCTTGAGCTGGTATCTGAGCGAACCTCTGAATTTGCATTTTCAAGTAGCTTGGGTATCAAACAATAACCCGTATAAAGAAAGTAACCCGCCCACTTTTTAATTTTCCAGCATTGTAAAAATAGCTTCTTTGCTCTGATAGACACCAAAAAATCCATTTTGATGAATAAACAACGCATTCTCATCATCATTTAGCCTGGGGTGAGCCATTACAAAACTATTCTCTTTATCGGAAGGAATCTGGATATTCCACTGATTCTTCGCTTCGACATACCAAATCACATGGGTGATCTCTGAATAGTTGCTTTCACCATGAACTAATGCGGTCCAATTAGGCGCATACTCAGCTAAAATTAAAACTTTGTGCTTACCGATCTGCTTCACTTGTGATTTTTTGATAATTTCTGCCGCACGCTTAAGCTTATCCTGTTTTTGCTTTAAATGGCCGGTAAATTTCAGAGCAATATTAACGGCATGATTAAATGCCTTTTGCTGCTTTTTATCATCAAATACATCGGTATGATTATAAGCAGAGACAATCTGCGCAAATGAAAAATCAGCCATTTTTTCTATGCCGCAATCATGCTTATCAATGGCCTCGACGAAACAATCTATTTCCGGGCACGCCTTTCCCGTTTTATCTTTAATCCACAACCATACCAGACCGGCACTGGAAATCTTTCCATCTTTGATTTGATGGTGATCGAAACGACACGTTTCAATATTATGGATAGCACCAACATCGACAACAATATCGCCCTGATTTATCTGCTCCATTTCACGCGTACGGATAATTTCAAATTGTCCCTTTTTAATGATCCCATAAAGCTGCAGCAGTGCCACTGCCGTCACTTCATCCGCATGAAACGAACCATTATGGGTAACCACTTTTATTTTATCATTTGTCATAAACTTTATATCTCTTTTCCCGGGGTATGTTGACACGGCAGACAACGCTGCAGGCAAGGATTACAAAAAAAGTTGAGAGGATAGGAGTTGTCTTTCTTAATGAAGACAGTCTTAGTGTAAAAAGCGGGAGGATATATTTAAGCTACCTCCCTTCTTTTTGATAGCTCGTTATATTATTGCAACTGTTTCATTCTCTCTTTACTTGCCTCTGCCAGTTCACTGAGCATTTGTGCTGTATCCTGCCAATCAATGCAGGCATCGGTGATACTTTTACCAAACACAAGCTCCTTGCCGTCTTCAACTGATTGATTACCTGCTTCGATAAAGCTTTCAATCATCACACCGGAGATTGAACGGCTGCCTGCACGTAATTGTGCCATAATATTATGCGCCACATCCCACTGTTTTTTATATTCTTTCAAACTGTTGCCATGGCTAAAATCAACCACTAAGCGCTGGCTTAAACCGACCTTATCCAATTCATTTGCCGCATTGGCAATATCTGCTGCACTGTAATTCGGTTTTTTGCCGCCGCGTAAAATTAAATGGCCATAAGGGTTACCGGCAGTTTTATAAATTGTCATGCGCCCATTTTTATCCGGTGAATAAAAAATATGCCGCGCTTTAGCTGAGCGCACTGCATCCATGGCAATTTTCAAATTGCCGTCGGTGCCATTTTTAAAACCAACGGGGCATGACAGTGCCGAGGCCATCTCGCGGTGAATTTGACTTTCCGTGGTACGTGCGCCAATCGCTCCCCAGGTAATAAGGTCTGCAATATATTGACCGGTAACCATGTCAAGAAATTCCGTCGCTGTAGCAAGCCCCAGATCATTTATATCAACCAGTAATTTTCTTGCTAATGTAATACCTTTATTGACATTGTTTGTACCGTCTAAATCAGGATCGTTAATCAATCCTTTCCAGCCGACAATAGTGCGCGGTTTTTCAAAATAGGTGCGCATGACAATACACAACTCATTGGTATATTTATCTTTAAGCTTGACCAGACGCTGCGCATATTCCATTGCCGCGGCGGGATCGTGGATAGAGCAAGGGCCGACAATTACCAGCAGACGATGATCTTCACCGGCTAAAATGGCTTCCACCTCCCGACGGGCACGTGTAACAACCCCGGCAGAACTATCTGATATCGGACATATTTCAGCCAGTTCAGCAGGGGTTATCAGGTGATCTAATCTTTCTGTTCTTAATTCGTCTGTTTTTAACGGCATTGTAGTACCCGATTAATATAATAAAAGTGATGTGCTGATACCTTATCTAAAAAAGCAACAGGATAAAAGCAAAAGCCTGAATATAGCTGTGGTTATCAGCAGTGTGAACAGCATAAGTCTTTGCCTACCTTACAAAAAAAATAAATGACTGCGGTTATTATTGCTGATAATAAGGAGAAAATCAGATCAAAATTAAATTGATCAGTATCAAATTTACTGTATTTTAACAGTACGGCTGTGATTTATTTGTGAGGAAAAAAATGGACTCAATTCTCGTTATTATTTTTATTTCATTAGCGATAGCTAGCATCTTAAATATCATCTTAAAAAAGTTTTCTGTCTCGCATATTATCGGGTACATTATCACCGGTACCATTATCAGTAATATCTTTGATTTTAATGGCAGTGAAGATCTGAAATCATTAGAGCTTATTGGTGAATTCGGCATTGTGTTTTTAATGTTCACCATCGGGTTGGAGTTATCTTTTTCCAAGCTGAAAAGAATGAAAGAAATTATTTTATTAAATGGTTTTATTCAAGTCGGACTCAGTTCGCTGATTATTTATTCGCTTTCTTATTACTTGTTTAATATTGACAGCACTTCATCCATTATCATCGCGTTATCTTTCAGTTTATCATCCACGGCAATTGTCCTGACCTATTTGAAATCGTCAAAAGATATTCTCACTCCCTACGGTAAAAAGTCAGTTGCTATTCTGGTCTTTCAAGACTTAGCCGTTATCCCCATTTTGTTACTGATCAGCTTTCTGGCAAATGATCAGTTATCCGTTGCTGATGTTATTATGAAAACCGCATTGTCGGCGACACTGGTTATTGTTTTTATGTTTACCTTAGGTAAAAAAATAATCGAATGGTTGCTACACTTTTCAAGTACAGCCAGACTGGAAGAGCTCTTTTTAGCCTCAGTCTTAACCATTGTCATCGGAGCATCTTTATTAGCACACGAAATGGGATTCACCTACTCTCTGGGCTCTTTTATCGCCGGAATGATCATTGCTGAAAGTGCCTATCATGTTAAAGTCGAATCAGATATAGCATCTTATAAAGACTTATTATTAGGCGCTTTTTTCTTCTCGATCGGCACCAAAATAGATTTTTTCTATTTCCTGAGCAATTTATACCTAGTGTTCGGGGTATTAGCTTTCACCATGTTAATAAAAGCGCTGATAGTTTATTTTTTAATCCGAAAAAAATCCAACAAAAGTGATTCGATAAAATCCGCAATTTCACTTTGCCAAATCGGTGAGTTTTCATTTGCTATTTTTTCGCTCGCGCTTAGCCAAAATATAATCTCTCATGAACTAGGCAGCTTCCTGATTTTAGTAACGGTTTTATCGATGATCGTCACCCCCTTTATGGTCAATCATATTTATAAACTTGCTTCTTTCTTTGTGGTGGAATTTTATGAATCAGACAAAATCACTCCGATAAACGCCAGCAATCACACCATTATTTGCGGTTTTTCAACGCTCGGACGAATAGTCGCAAAAGAACTGGACAAAAAGGGAGTTACCTTTTTAATTATTTCGGATAATTTACAACATGTATTAATAGCCAAAAAGCGCGGTCACAAAGCGTATTTTGGTCACCTGGAAAAACTCCCGGTATTGGAATCACTCACAGTAGAGCAATCTTCGAGTATTATTATTACTGTTGATGACCTGAGAACTAAAAAAATAATTTGCGAAGCGATATTAAATTATCATCCCGAAGCCAATTTAGTTGTCAAAGTAAACACAACGAGCGAGAAACAATCTCTGGAGGAGTTAAGTATTAACTCTTTTGTTCATGCCCAGCATGAAACTGCACTATTACTGGTTGAAAAAAGTTTGCCTTGATTGCCGCTTTTAACGGCCCTCTTGCTCACCGGCAATTAAGTTGGAAAGTGAAAAATTATGCGGGAATTGAAAAGTAGCGGCACTACAATACAGTTAAAACTTTTGATGTTGCCGAAAAAGCAGCATCAAATGAAGCTAATGGTAATGTTGCCGGGGCGGGTGTTGGTATGAGTATTGGCAAACTAATGATGAATATGCATTCTGATTTGATGGATAACAGTAAAACAACAACACCATTAAGTACGAGTAACAGTACAATTACCTGCTCTTCATGCCGACAGGCATTACCTGCCGCAGCCAAATTTTGCTGCAACTGTGGTTCAGAATAAACAAAAAATAAACAGTACCTCTCTTTTATAACACGAAGACCCAGATACTTTTTATATTAAAATAGTATGCGGGTCTTCGTGCGTTAGCCAGTTAACATAATAGGCTTTTTATGTATGTTTTTTGTTTACATCCCCCCTCATTTCACAAATTCTTCAGTTTAAATATGATACGTTAGCCAACGTAAATACAGCAAGCCCTATATCATTAAATAGAATGGAATCTAAACTATGAATATAATCCGTAAATGCAAAGCAATATTCAGAATTAAATCTACATTAAATGTCGCAACAAGCCTAAAAGGGCGAGCAACGTCTGTACTTGTACATGACTTACGGCAGGCAAAATTAGAACATTCCAAAAACAAGAAGTAACTGCATGTAGGTAAAATTAAAGATTTACTTCACTACCAGGAGCCTGACCGGGAATTGCGCTCATCGCTAGAGCGCCACATAGTTTATTTACCGCAGCCCGACTGCTGAATAGCAGCTATCAAACCGTCCTGCAAATTGATCTGCATCAACCAACTATCAACTATCCACACAAAAAGTATGTAAAAATCCGAACAAGCATTGAGATGAGAATAATTTTCACTTAGATTAAACCCATCGATAACAATTATCATTTGTTTCAATTGTTTCGCCGGAATCAGCCAATACTGAAAACAACAGCACAAAGATACATTGCCACATTTGGAGAGGTAATTATGAACCAAGCCGTTTTAAACTTTCTGCCAGCAAGAGCAGTGACATGGTTACAGTCAAAAAATAATAGCAACAAAACTCATCCAGCGGCTAAAAACCTATCACTAGCTGAAATCAATAAAGAATATGTTATTGAAGATGTGGTTGCTGCTGATAAAGAGATAGTTAACTTCCTTTTCACTCTAGGCTGTTTTAAAGGTCAAACGGTAACTGTTATCTCTCTTTTATCTGAAAATTACGTTATTGCCATCAAAGATGCCAGGTACAGCATTGACGCTGATTTAGCGCGCGCGGTGTTGCTGCTTTAATTGTTTAAAGTAGAGACACTGGTTAAAGCGAACTTATTATTTAATTAGGAGAAAACCATGAAAATAGCATTAGCTGGTAATCCCAATAGTGGCAAAACGACGCTCTTTAATGCCATCACTGGGAAAATTGAACATGTTGGCAACTGGGCGGGTGTCACCGTCAGTAAAAAAGAAGGGATCATCAAAAAAACGGTCAACCCGTCAGATACAAGAATTACAGCGGTTGATCTGCCCGGTGCTTATTCAATGTCTCCTTTTTCATCAGAAGAGACGATCACCCGGGATTTTATTAAAAATGAAAAACTCGATGTTATTGTCAATATTGTTGATGCAACAAGTTTAAACAGAAGTTTATTTTTCACTACTCAGCTTTTAGCGCTGGGTATTCCTGTTGTTGTCGCGCTTAATAAGAGTGATTTAACCAAGAAGAAAAAAACGACAATTAATATTGCTAACTTAAGTGCACAGCTTGGCTGCCCCGTCGTAGAAACGATTGCAGCAAACAGTAGCCATAATGGTTTAGAAACACTAATTTCTAAAGTGATTGAAGTTAATGGTCAACCTCAAACAGCTCCCTTTAGTGATCAGGGGGTTGATTTAAAAAACCCTCAATCTGTAGAGTATTTCGATACACAGCGCTTTGAATTTGTCAAAGATCTGGTAGGTAAGGTTGAAAACAGACAGATCAAGAGTAATGCCCAAACCAATCAGGATATCGCCGATAGATTTTTAGCGCATAAGTGGCTCGGGCTGCCTATTTTTGCTTTGGTAATGTGGTCTGTATTCTCTATATCACAAACCCATTTAGGCCCGATTTTAGCTGATACCCTTGTCGGCTGGATAGATGGACTGTACGCTCTGGTAGAAGGCTTGTTAGGTGATCAGGTTTCCCCTGTACTAAGCGCGTTACTGTTAGATGGGATTATTGGTGGTGTTGGCGCGGTCGTCGGCTTCCTGCCTTTGATTATGGTGCTGTTTTTCTTACTCGCACTGCTTGAAGACAGTGGTTATATGGCACGTGTCGCTGTGGTGATGGATCGTTTTTTCAAAAAGGTCGGCTTATCGGGTAAATCAATTATCCCCATGGTTATCGGTACAGGTTGTGCTATTCCCGGCGTCATGGCAACAAGAACCATACAGAATGAAAGACAAAGAAGAACAACGGCAATGTTAACCCCATTTATGCCTTGTGGTGCTAAACTGCCGGTTATCGCCCTTTTTGCCGGTGTCTTTTTTAATGATGCAGCATGGGTTGGCACTGCCATGTACTTTACGGGCATTGCTATCATCATCTTTGGTGCCTTGATGGTGGTTAGAATTACGGGTGAGAAAAATGCGCGAACATTTTTTATACTTGAATTACCGGAATACCGCTTCCCGAGTATAAAAAGAGCCATTGTCTCCACGCTCGCCAGAGCCAAAGCATTCATCATTAAAGCGGGTACCATTATTCTTTTGTGTAACGCCGCAGTACAAATCATGCAGACATTTAACTGGCAGCTTCAAGTTGTTGCAGAAGGTGCTGAGCAGACAAGTATTCTGGCCGGAATAGCAACGCCCTTTGCATTTGTGTTAATTCCGCTTGGATTCGGCGTTTGGCAGTTAGCGGCTGCGGCAATCACCGGCTTTATCGCCAAAGAAAATGTTGTCGGTACACTGGCTGTTGTTTATGGCATTACCAACTTTATCGATACGGAAGAGCTGGCATTGGTAGCAGGCGGCTCAGATGTTGCCGGTATCATGGGACTATCTTCCGTGGCGGCCTTAGCCTATTTAATGTTTAACCTTTTCACTCCGCCTTGTTTCGCTGCGATAGGTGCGATGAATGCGGAATTAGAAGATAAAAAATGGCTATGGGGAGGTATCGCGTTTCAGTTCGGTATGGGCTATGTCGTTGCCTTTATCACATACCAGGCCGGAAGTTATATCACCACCGGTGCATTGGGTCAGGGCTTTGTATACGGCCTGATCGCCTGCTTAGCCCTGTTCGGCGCGCTTATCTACTGCGTTAACCAAGGCGAGAGAAAGGCACAGCAGACATTAGCGCTATACACCGCATAAGGAGCTATTTATGGCCAATATAATTGTAGCTTCGATTATTTTATTAATTATCGGATTATCTATCAGCAAAATCATAATTGAAAAACGCAGAGGCGCAAAATGTGTCGGCTGCGCTCTGAGCAGTGAATGTTCCTCCGGCAATAAAGGGGCCGATTATAAAAGATCAGCACAGGGAATAGAGATAAAAGAGATAACCTAACATTCTGAATATTAATAATTATTACTCTATTCACCTCATCAATGCCGCCCTTTAAAAGGCGGCATTAATAATGAGTATTACCTCAGCAAACAGTTGCTTAATTAGCAATATTAAGGTTATAACATATTGTAAATTAAGGCTTAACATTAACGACAACAATCAACTGTTGACGTGGCAACAATTCTGCAGCCACGTTAAAAATGAAGTTTGGCAGGTGATTTGATTAAGCCGCTTGCGGCAGGTTGTCGATGACATAAGAACGTTTTTTTACGAACAGCGACAATATTCCACCAGTGACACCAATGACAAACTGAATTGTACCTATACCCATGTTACTTCAAAATGCTTTGTCAGGCACGAGCTCGGAGACCAGAGCAAGACGCAACATGAGGTAATGGTTATTCCCTTTTCGATTGGTGCAACGCAGCACTGGTTTTCGAGCTGACACAACGCAGAATGAGCG
>NZ_JBFGZY010000073.1:0-19140 GCF_041586535.1 Psychromonas sp.
CTAGGCCGAGCCTTCTCATGAACCTGAACTGTCGTTTAATTCGCGCCATGATTTTCCTTGCTAACGTACTTGCTCAATACAAGAAAAATGGATGGGGGAAACGTAGCCAATTTGGATTGGTATCCAAATTCCACAATCATGGGACTTTTTTATAAGAGTCAGGCTGACAGCAGAGATCTACTTAACCTCAGTTCTGGATAATGGAATCGTAGTTTTCTTTAATATCAATACATTAAAGATTTGTATTATACAGTGCTGTTAGTTTTGTGTAGTTCAAGGCAAATCATCGAAGCAACAGCTGGCTATTGGGAGATGATTTAACGCAGAAATACGCGAAAATAACGGTGCTGTATCGATTTGCTTATCCATAATTGAGGTTAATTAGCGAGATTATGACGTAATTCGTTTAGAACTTGTTTAGCGCCCGGTTTTACGCCACGCCAAATCGCAAAGCTTTCTGCTGCTTGACCGACTAACATTCCAAGTCCGTCAATGGTAAGCCTTGCACCTTGTGCTTTTGCCCATGCGTTAAACGGGGTGGCCTGGGCGCTATACATCATGTCATATATTGCTGTTTCGGGGGTAACTAAACTTGGGCTAATTGCCGGAACTTCACCGTGTAAACTCGCTGAAGTTGAATTAATAATTAAATCGAATTTACCCGATAATTGTGAAAATTCAGCAGCAGAAACATTCCCTAATTTTGAAAATATATTTTTAAGTGTTTCTGCTTTTGAAAATGTACGATTGGCAATTACCAGTTGTTGAGGTTGTTCAGCTAATAACGTTGCACAGACACCTCGTGCGGCGCCTCCCGCTCCGATTAATAAAATACGCGCGCCTTTAAGATTAACGTGGTTATTTTTCAGATCTAATACCAACCCTGCACCGTCAGTATTATCACCGATGATTATTCCGTCATCAGTTAATTTCAGGGTGTTGACTGCACCTGCTAATTCGGCGCGTTTTGTTAACTGTTGGGCAAACCGGTAGGCTTGTTCTTTGAAGGGAGCGGTAATATTGCAGCCTTTTCCCTGTGTCGAAAAAAAATCTTGTAAAGTTGCTTCAAAATCATCTGTCGCGGGCTCGATTGCACTGTAAACCATCTGCTGTAATGTTTGTTCGGCAAATAAAGTATGGATGAAGGGGGATTTACTTTGTTTAATTGGATTGCCAAATACGGCATAGTGATCCATGAGAACTCCAAAATATAAGGTAGATTGCTAATGACAGATAATCTAGCATGTTAAAATAAGGAGTGGAAATTTAGAGGAGGTAAAAACTTTATTTATCTTAATCGCTCGCCGGTAGATGCATTATAAATTTGTGATGGTGAGGAAAGACCGGAAACGGGGGCGTCGATAATCACGTTTAATAATGGATTATCTTTAAACATCTCCATTACTTGCCGGGTGTTTATAGCGGGATCTAAACCGGATAAATTTGCACTTGTGGAGATGATGGGCTTATTAAATGCCTGACATATTTGTCGAACTACCGGATGAGTAGTCACTCTTACTGCAACACTATCAAAACCACCGCTTACCAGTTTGGAAAGGTTGTTTTTAGCAGGTACAACCCAAGTATAGGGGCCTGGCCAGGTTTTTTTTATTGCTGCGAGTTGGTTTTCATTTAATACAGAAAAATCAGCATATTTTTCCAGCTGCTCTATGCTGGCGGCTATTAAAATCAAACCTTTATGTGCGGGGCGCTCTTTCAGTGTTAGGATTTTTTGAATGGCGGCTTCGCAGTCAGGATCGCATCCTAGACCAAATACTGATTCGGTAGGGTAGGCAATAACACCCTGAGCATTAAGTGCTTTCAGGGTGTTATTTAACTCACTTTGCTTTAATAACAAAAGTAAGAGCTCCGTTACAGGCTTTTTAGTTTAAGCTGCAGAGCTGCATCTTTTGCGATTACCGCTTTAGCGTTTTCTGCGCGGTTTTCTTTTACTCGTACTGCTAATGCGTCATCTGCCACGGCAAGAATCTGCGCCGCAAGGTAAGCCGCATTTTTTGCACCGGCACTACCGATGGCAACCGTTGCAACGGGTACACCCGCAGGCATCATTACCGTTGACAGTAATGCATCCTGGCCTTTTAAGGGGCCGCAGTCGATTGGTACACCGATAATTGGTCGAGTAGTAATTCCCGCAACAGCACCAGCCAGGTGAGCGGCAAGACCAGCTGCGCAGATAAATACTTTACAACCACGTGCTTCAGCATCGGTAACGTATTCATGCGTTGCTGCTGGTGTGCGGTGTGCTGAAGTTACTTTGACTTCAAAATCGATAGCGAATGACTTTAAAATCTCAATCGTGTTTTGCATAACAGGAAGATCTGAATCGGAGCCCATTAATATGGCGACAAAAGGTTTAGTCAAGGTGCTTTCCTCTCTAATGTTATTAGCTAAAAACTTAGCGGGTAATAATGATTATTATATAGGCTTACCGCGGTAACCACATCCTTTTTTTGGACATATTATGCGATTTGCGCTGGCTGTTTTTCGTTCAACCAGGATTGGCCAGTGACAGTCCGGGCAAAATTCATTAACTGGTTTGTCATTCACAGCATATTTGCAGCTTGGGTAGTTATCACAAGCATAAAAGGTTTTTCCAAATCGCGACTGGCGTTTAATTAAGTGCCCTTTTTTACAGGATGGGCAGGGCACCTGCTCTTTTTCATCTGATGTTTCAGACAGTTGTGCGGTATACTGGCATTCAGGATAGCCGCTACAGCTAATAAATAGCCCATATTTTCCCTGTGTTAACACTAACTCTTTTTCGCAAAGCGGGCAGTGAGTACCTGAAAGTACTTTTTTTATTTCACTTTTTTCATGAAGCGGGCGTAAAAAATGACATTCAGGATAGTTTGAGCAGCCCAGAAAAGTGCCTTGCTTACTATTGCGAATATGCAGTTCACCGCCACACTCCGGGCAGAGCTCTTTGTTTTTTTCGTGGTGGGTCGGTAAACCTTGTGTGTTCTTTGACATGTTAATGAATTAACCCGTCTTCAAAATCAAGCAGCATTGATTCAAGCTGCAAAAATGCATCATCACTGTTTGGATCGTTAAATAATACCATCAATGTTAGCCATTTAAGATCATGAAGGCTTAACTCTTCTATATCTAAAGCCATTGCACAATCAATTACAACCTCGCGTGTATGGGTATTTAACAGATCTGCCTGATCTAAGTAAGAGATAAACCCCCGGCATTCCTGTGTCAACCTTTGCTGTTCAATCGTGCTATACACGCGATGCGACGTTTTTTTAGCTAACTGGGTTTCAGCCTGTGGATTTTGTTCATGTAGCGTAGTGAGGTTATCAAGCCAGGCTAGGGCTTTTGAAATATCGCTTCTCTGAAAACCTTCTTCCAACAATTCATCGGTGATCTCTTGCGCATCTATTTCAATACTTTGATCAACTTGCATATAGCTTTCAAATAGATACATTATTATTTCAAACATAGTTAACCCTGTTTTTTGATTTTAGTAATAAAATGATAAACACACCTAATCACTTAATTTGATATATCCTTGTGCAGTGGCAGTTATTCTACCAGTTATCTCAAGTTCTATTAACTGGTTTTGTAAACTTGCTACGTCTAAACTACTACGATCCAGCAATTGCTCAAGGGTGGTGAGGTGAAAATCTATGTGTTTGAGCAGAGAATGTGCCGGTGAAACGTTTTTTTCAACTGTATCGCTAACAGATCCAGGCCTTAAGAGTAAGTGATTAAATTCATCACATACGTCCTGGGTGTTAATGACCAGTTTTGCGCCTTGTTGAATCAGTTCATGGCATCCGCAGGCTTCTGCATTATCAATTGAACCCGGCAGGGCAAATACTTCCCGGTTTTGTTCCAGGGCATAGCGCGCAGTAATTAATGAACCGCTGCGTTTTGATGCTTCAATCACCAACACGCCCAGACTTAGGCCTGAAATAATGCGGTTGCGTCTGGGAAAATTAGCAGGTAATGCAGCTGCGTTTGGCCAAAACTCAGACACCAATAAACCCTGTTCTTTTATCTGTTGTGCAAGTTTATTGTGGCGTTTGGGATAAATGTTATTCAAGCCAGTACCTAATACGGCAATGGTATTACCTGATTTATCAATAGCACCCTGATGTGCCTGGCCGTCGATACCGATGGCCAAACCGCTGGTAATAGTAAAGCCAGAGGCACTTAACCGCCCGGCAAACTGATAAGCTTTTTCCCGTCCGTATGGGGTACAGTTGCGGCTTCCTATTATGGCGATTTGCGGGCTGTTTAATAAACTGTTATTACCCTGTAAATAGAGCAGTAAGGGAGGGTTACTGATCTGCTTTAACAGATTTGGGTAATTCGGATGGTCGTAGCAGAGAATATAGTTTTCACAGGAGCTGTCTAACCAGGCTATATTATTGTCAATTAATGGGACGTTAGGATTAATCAAGGCGGCTATTTGCGTTTCTTTCAGACCATAAAAGCGGAGTTTCTCCGGGGATAATTGCACTAGCTGCTCGACGGAGTAAAGGGAGATAAGCTTGAGTATAGCGCGTTTTTGTAGTGCAGGAATGGCATCCAAAACCATCCAACAGCGGATATGTTGGTAACTATCGGAGTCATTATTTTGTTGTGCAAATAAGTCGGTTTGAATAGTTACCTTCCCTGTCGCTATTTAGTATCGCTAGAAAGCGCCCTAAATAGCGACATTTATATCAGAGGCTAAAACTCCAGGCCTTGTATTGTATAGTTTGAACCTATCACCCTGGTGCTGTGCATGACCATCGCGATACTGACTTTGTCATAAACTTTAAAGACCAGTAGTTCGCCGATGCGCTCCGCCGGAATCTCTAAATCAGGGCCGCCGATTTGGTCAAATCTTGGGGCATCTTTCTGATAAGCCACTCGCTTGCTATTAATTAAAACATTCGGACCTGGCTGCAGGACAGAGAACATTGAACCTATCTGAATATTATCCCGTTGTCCCTTGTTGATCACCACAATATCCCATTTACCAATTGCTCTGGAATTATTAAGCGCTGAAAGAATCTGGCCTTCCGTTGTTTTGGCAACAGGTTGCGGTAAAAAATAGGCGGGTAATGTTTCATATTCCGGAATAGGAAGGATCAAGTCACCCTGTCTGGCTTCTCTTGAGCTGCTTACAAAATCATGCGGAGTAACTTGCTCTGTGCTGCTGACATTTGGACTCTTGGAAACTTCGGAGTGACCAATAAAGATAAGCTGCTTACCGAGAAACTCTTTGCTGTCGGGATCTACGTAGTCATTACCTAAGCGATAAACACCATATAATTTATCCTTGTCGTATTGACCATTACCATAAAATATATCCCCTTCAAAGAAGCGTGGCGTCGCGCTTGCGTCGCCTAATAAACGCGGAGCACCAGCGACCAGATCCGGATTAATAATATGATCCTTTGATAAAAAAGCAGAAATAACTGACAACGGAATGGTTGGGATTGCTTTATGCTTTTCCTGCAGGCGCGGGGTTGGAGATAATTTATTTAATCTCTTACGGGTAAGCCGTGGCTCGCCATTAACCCAGATCAGCCTTAATATATCACCTGGATAAATAAGGTGAGGATTTTCAATTTGGCTGTTTGCCTGCCATAAGCGTGGCCACAGCCAGGGTGAGTTTAAGAAGTGAGCTGAAATATCCCATAACGTATCCCCCTTAACAACCGTATAGGTTTCGGGGTGGTTTTCTCTCAGCGTAAGGGTGTCTGCAATTGCGATAACAGAAACCGCAATACCAATAAAGAAGGTTGTAATTAGCTTTAATTTCATAACTATCCTTGTCTGATGACTAATAAAACTTTTTTTTACATTAGGAAATGACTAGAATTAGCACTCTTTTACATAACTATAGGGCAAGATAATATCATGGCTTTACTCGAAGTATTATGCTTTCCAGATAAACGTCTCAGAACTGTTGCGAAACCTGTAGAACAGATCACACCGGAACTGAAAGAATTAGCAAAAAACATGATTGAAACCATGTACGAAGAAGATGGTGTTGGTCTTGCTGCTACACAAATAAACTTCCATCAACGCATTATTGTGATCGATGTTTCTCCAGAACGCAATCAGGCAATGGTAATTATTAATCCGGTGATCACCGAACACTCAGGTGAAGAGGTCTCTCAAGAGGGCTGTCTGTCGGTTCCTGAAACTAATGCAGAAGTTAAACGTGCTGAGTTCGTAACCTTGGAATACCTGGATCTTGATGGTCAAAAGCAAGTATTGCAAGCCGATGGTTTGCTTGCTGTTTGTATTCAGCATGAACTTGATCACCTTGAGGGAAAATTGTTTATTGATTATCTCTCTCCTTTGAAGCAAAAACGTATCAAAACAAAAATAGAAAAATTACAAAAACACTACGTATAGAGCACCATGTAGTTTAAAAAAACGAACACCAGAGCAGACTTAAAAATCACTCTGGTAAGGCCCAAATGGTCGCATGCTGCGTTAAATTTTCTCGATTTAGTGTCACTAGAACTTCAAAAATTTGCCTGTTTAAGCTGAAAGGCAGTAGCGCATCGACCAATATTTTTCATCATTTTGACTTTAAGGTTTCTCTTGGAAAAACTAAATATCATTTTTGCCGGTACACCTGACTTTGCCGCCAAGCATCTCAGTGCGTTACTTAACTCCGGGCACAATGTGGTTGCCGTCTATACGCAACCGGATCGCCCTGCAGGACGCGGTAAAAAATTAACTGCGAGCGCCGTTAAAGAGCTTGCTGTTGAACATAATATTCCCGTCTACCAGCCGGAGAATTTCAAACAAGCCGGTAGTGTCGAGCAACTTGCTGCATTACATGCCGATCTGATGATTGTTGTGGCCTATGGTTTACTGCTGCCAAAATTAGTATTAACGACTCCCCGCCTGGGATGCTTAAATGTACATGGCTCTTTGTTGCCGCGCTGGCGTGGTGCCGCGCCGATTCAGCGTGCAATTTGGGCGGGTGATGCAGAGACTGGTGTCACTATTATGCAGATGGATGAAGGCTTGGATACCGGCGATATGCTGTCTAAAGCGAGTTGTCCTATAGAACAAGATGAAACCAGCGCTTCCCTTTATGAAAAACTCGCGTTGCAGGCTCCGCAGGTATTGGTTGATACTATTAATCAATTGATTAAAGGTGAATTACAGGCACAAAAGCAAGATCCGCAGTTTGCTAATTACGCCAAAAAGCTGAGCAAAGAGGAAGCCCTGATTAACTGGTCTGACGATGCTGTGTTTATTGAGCGCTGTATTCGGGCATTTAATCCCTGGCCGATGAGTTATTTTATGCTTGATGGTAAAGCAATAAAAGTGCACCGGGCAAGCCTGCTTACTGACCATAGCGAAAAGCCGGCAGGTACTATTATCGCAGCTGATAAAAGTGGCATTCAGGTAACGACGGGCGCAGGAATCATCAACCTTGAAGTTCTCCAACTGGCGGGTAAAAAAGCGCTGCCGGTACAAGATATTTTAAATTCTCGCCGTGAATTATTTGCGCTGGGTACTCAACTACAGCAAGGTTAATCAAATGAACGTAAGAGCATTAGCGGCCAAAGTGTTAAATCAAGTCGTCGAGCAGGGGCAGTCATTATCTAATGTCTTACCAGCTGCTCAGCAGGATCTTTCTCCTAAGGATAAAGCCTTATTGCAAGTGCTTTGTTACGGGGTGTTGCGCACCTTGCCGCGCTTGGATTTTTTCTGCCGGTCGCTGATGGATAAGGCATTAAAAGGCAAACAACGGAATCTGCATTTCCTTATTTTAGTTGGATTTTATCAGCTGCTTTATACCCGAATTCCAAGTCATGCTGCTGTCGGTGAAACGGTAAATGGTGCAAAAGCGCTTAAAAAGCCGGCATTAAAAGGGATGGTTAACGGGGTATTACGGAGTTTTCTGCGTGAGCAGGAAAATCTGATAGAAAAAGCAAATCAACAACCGGCCTTGGTTTATTGCCATCCGAGTTGGTTAGTCAAGCGCCTGCAGGGCGCTTATGGTGAACAGCTTGCAGCTGAGATTATGGATAACAATAATCAGCAGGCGCCGATGTGGCTGCGGGTGAATGCTATCCACCATAATCGCGAACAATACCAGGCGTTATTAAAGGATGCCGGGCTTAACAGTTTCAGCTGCGAGTTTAATGACAATGCGCTGCGTTTAGAGAAAGCCACGGATGTTTATAAATTACCCGGCTTTGAAGCGGGCTGGGTGTCTGTACAGGATGGTGCAGCGCAATTGGCGGCCCATTATTTAGATGCACAACCTGGCGAGCTGGTTTTAGATGCCTGCTCTGCACCCGGCGGTAAAACGGTACACGTATTGGAGTTGCAGCCAGATATTAAGCAGATGGTTGCTGTAGATGCCGATGCGAAACGTTTGCTGCGTGTGCAGGAAAATTTACAGCGCCTCAAACTGAATGCGACGGTGATTCATGGCGATGCATCACAACCGGGCAGCTGGTGGCATGGTGAGCGCTTTGATCGTATTCTCTGTGATGCACCCTGCAGTGCGACCGGCGTTATTCGCCGTCATCCTGATATCCGCTGGTTACGCCGTGACAGCGATATTGCTGATTTGGTTGCTTTACAGCAGTCTATTTTGCATGCGCTGTGGGATAAATTAAAACCCGGCGGTATTCTGCTTTACGCAACCTGCTCTATTCTGCCCGATGAAAATGCGTTACAAATCCAACGCTTTTTAGAAACTACGAAGGATGCCTCATTAATTCCGCTTTCGCTGCAGGATAATAGCCGGAGAAAAGTGCGGCAGATACTCCCTAATGAGGATGGCATGGATGGTTTTTATTATGCGAAGCTGCAAAAATCATTATAGAATAGACGGTTAATATTTTCGTTTCTACAAATGTAATTAATAACCGTCCCCGGCAGTTAATGAATCAAGTCTCGCAGCTTAGATCACAGATGGATAATGAGGTCGCATGAAAATAATTATTTTAGGTGCCGGACAAGTAGGTGCTTCATTGGCAGAAAATCTTGTTGGTGAAAATAACGATATTACGGTTGTTGATTCATCCAATGAAAGCTTGCAGGAGCTGCAGAACCGCTTTGATCTCAGGGTGGTACAAGGCAGTGCATCGAGCCCGATCACATTAGGTGAGGCAGGGGCAGAAGATGCGGATATGTTAATTGCTGTAACCAATTCCGATGAAGTGAATATGGTTGCTTGTCAAATTGCCTTTACCCTGTTTAACGTACCTAAAAAAATAGCCCGTATTCGTTCGCAAAGTTTCATTCAGTTTGAAAAAGAGTTATTTGAAACGGGTGCTTTTCCTATCGATCATGTTATTGCCCCTGAAAAATTAGTAAGTGATTACATTACCCAGTTAATAGATTATCCGGGGGCACTGCAGGTAGCTAACTTTGCCGATGGTAAAGTGGGATTAGTGGCAATCAAAGCCTATTATGGCGGCTCTCTGGTCGGCAATGCTATCTCTACCTTAAAGGAGCATATGCCCAATATTGAGGCGCGCGTGGCAGCTATTTTCAGACGCGGCAAAGCCATTCGTCCGCAGGGTACCACGATTATAGAAGCGGATGATGAAGTGTTTTTTATCACTGCAAGTCAGCATATCCGGGCAATCATGAGTGAGATGCAGAAGCTGGAACAACCCTACAAACGGATTATGATTGTAGGCGGCGGTTTTATCGGTGAAAGTCTGGCGAAACGTCTTGAAAAAGAGAATTCCGTTAAATTAATCGAAAAGAATTTAACACGCGCTGAATACCTTTCAGAAACACTTTCTAATACTATTGTATTCTGTGGCGATTCATCGGATCAGGAGCTGCTGACCGAGGAGCATATCGATCAAATAGATCTGTTCATTACGGTGACCAATGATGACGAAGCAAACATCATGTCGGCGATGCTGGCTAAACGTATGGGCGCAAGAAAAGCGATGGTGTTAATCCAGCGAAGTGCTTATCTGGATCTTGTCCAGGGAGGCATTCTGGATATTGCTATTTCTCCGCAGCAGGCGACGCTCTCTGCTTTGTTAACCCATGTGCGTAAGGCGGATCTAAGGCATGTTTATTCTTTGCGCGAAGGGGTTGCCGAAGCAATCGAAATTATTGCCCGTGGTGACAGCATGACCTCGAAGGTTGTAGGGAAAGAGTTATCCGAACTTAAATTACCACCCGGCACCAGCATAGGTGCGATCGTTCGCCATGAGGAAGTGTTAATAGCTCATGACGATACCGTACTGGAAACTGATGATCATGTTATCTTATTCCTAGTGAACAAAAAGTTTATCAGCGATATCGAAAAATTATTCCAGCCCAGTCCGTTCTTTTTATAAGCCTTGCCACTCTTATGGTAACTCGCCCACTACTTTTTATCACCGGATTGGTATTGTCCAAAATGGCAATATTTATGTATCTGCCGATGATTTTTGCTTTTTATAATAATGCATTAGGCGGCATGGAGTTTTTGGCTTCGGTTTTAATTACGCATCTGGCTTCAATTCTTTTTATTTTTATGGGAAAAGAGAAGCAGTTATCCCGCCTGGGGATCCGGGAGATGTTTTTGCTAACCACCGGCGTTTGGGTACTGGCCAGTGTTTTTGCCGCTTTACCTTTTGTGTTGATTGAGCATATTAATTTCAGCAATGCTTTTTTTGAAACCATGTCGGGCATAACCACAACTGGCAGTACGGTGCTATATCACCTGGATACTATGCCCCACAGTATCCTATTATGGCGCTCTATTCTGCAATGGCTGGGAGGAGTTGGCTTTATTGTAATGGGGGTGGCTATTTTACCTTTTTTAAACGTCGGGGGAATGCGCCTCTTCCAGACGGAGTCTTCAGACTGGTCTGACAAAGCGGAATCAAAAACACGCAGTGTGGCAAGTGGTATTCTGCTGGTCTACCTGTTTTTAAGTTTTTGCTGTTTTGTTGGTTTCCGTTTAGCCGGCATGGGGAATTTTGATGCAATAAATCATGCGATGACAACCATATCCACGGGAGGATACTCAACCTCGGATAGTTCTATGGGCAATTTTTCCCATGCAGCCCATTGGAATGCGATTATTTTTATGTTTCTCGGCGGCTTGCCGTTTTTATTGTTTATACGTGCTTTTAACCAGCGCAGTTTAATCTCTTTATTTCGTGATGCGCAGGTACTGGGTTTTATTCGGGTCGTATTGTTCTTCAGCCTGATTTTAA
Organism: Psychromonas sp.; assembly: GCF_041586535.1. Classification (GTDB taxonomy): domain Bacteria; phylum Pseudomonadota; class Gammaproteobacteria; order Enterobacterales; family Psychromonadaceae; genus Psychromonas. The sequence goes on from NZ_JBFGZY010000073.1 coordinate 11,184, forward strand.
CCTGTTATCTGTTTATCAATGACCGCTTTTCACTGGCTGATGCGCTTAGATTAAGTCTATTTAACGTGGTTTCAGTGATCACTACAACGGGATTTGGGCTCGACGATTTTCTCACCTGGGGGGATTTCAGCATTATCGTTTTTTTAGGTCTGATGTTTGCCGGAGCCTGCTCCGGCTCGACATCCGGCGGTATCAAGATATTCCGTTTCCAGATCGCCACATCCATGCTCAAGCGGCAGTTAATGACCTTGGTACATCCGCGCGGCATTTTTCCGCAACGCTATAATAACCGCACCGTAAGTGATGACATATTACGTTCTCTGATCGCCTTTATCCTGGCTTATATGGGGACTATCGCGATATCCACCCTGTTATTAACCCTGTTTGGCTCCAATGCGATTGTTGCGTTGTCTGCATCTATTACTGCGGTTTCTAATGTGGGTCCGGGTTTGGATCCGAGTATCGGACCCTCAGGTAATTTTTCCGCTTTATCAGATCCCAGCAAATGGATTTTATCGATTGGCATGCTGATGGGACGCCTGGAGATACTTACTGTTGCGGTGCTTTTTTCACGGCATTTTTGGCGTCGCTAGAGGCAAATTTTTGCAGTTCTTTAAGGTGATTCTTAAGCACAATAGGAGCCTCTAATTCCGCTAATTCAACTAAGGATTCCGGTAAAGGTTTGGTGACGGTTACGCCCATGGCCTTCAACTGCTCAGCTTGCTGAATAAGGTTGCCGCGCCCCTGGCTTAATTGTTTTAAGGCGCGATCGTAACTATTTTGTGCCTTGTTCAACTGCGAACCCACATCCAGCATACTTTCACTGAATAAACGTAATTTATCGTACAGCTTGCCTGCCTGCTGAGCAATCAAGCGGCCGTTCTGCTCCTGTTGATCAAAACGCCATAGGTTATCAATGGTGCGTAATGCAATCATTAAGTTGGTCGGGCTGGCCAGCAGTACATTGTTATCAAGTGCCAGTTTAAGCAGCTCCGGGTCGTGCTCAAGTGCGGTGATAAAAGCCGGCTCAACAGCAACAAACAATAAAACATAATCAAGGCTGTTGCTGCCCAGCAAATGCTGGTAATCTTTTTTCCCCAGCCCTCGGATGTGCTGACGAACAGAAATAATATGTGCCTGCAGAGCCTCTTTTTGCGCCTCAGGCGTCTCGGCATTAAAGAATCGCTCGTAAGCGACTAAAGATACCTTTGAATCGATAATAATATTTTTATTCTGCGGTAACTGCACGATCACATCGGGTTGTAGACGTTCACCGCGATCATTTTTCAAACTTGTCTGAGTTTTATATTCATGACCTTCACGTAATCCTGATGATTCTAAAATACGCTGTAAAATTACCTCGCCCCAATTACCTTGTTGTTTATTATCACCTTTTAATGCATTGGTGAGATTGTTGGTTTCCTGCTGCATTAATGCATTGAGTTTGGCCAGTTTAGAAATTTCATTCTGTAAATTGTAACGTTCTTTGCTCTCATTAACGTAACAATCAGCTACCTGCTGCTTAAAACCATCCAACTGGGTTTTCAGTGGATCCAGTAACTGACTGATACTGTCTTGATTTAATTGTTTAAATTGTGCTGATTTTTCGCTGAAGATACGTTGGGAAAGCAGTTCAAACTGATTGCTGAGTTTCTGCTCATTCTCCTGCTGTTCTCGCAGGCGTTGATTGGCACCCTGCAAACGCACTTCCGTTTCTCGCAAGCGAATCGTTAACTTGCTGGTCTGGCGTTGCAGGCTATCAATAAAAAGTTGTTTTTCGTGTAATGCCTGCGTTTTTTCTGTTTGTAAATCTTGCAGATGCACTAGCTCCTGGCGGGTTAATTGCTGTTCTAAATAGAGTTTATCCCGCTGTTTTTTTAAACGTAATACAGCCCAGGAAAAAAGAAAAATAATGGTAAAAATGGATGCGATGGTGCTGATCAACAGCTGCTCAGGAGATAACAACATTAGGAGTATTCAAATTTTTTAAGGTAATCGCTAACTGTTTTGTTAACACTCTTCCAGAATAACAGGTAGATTAAATAAATGATCACGACAGCCCATTTATGAATGTTGCTGCCTGTGTCTAATTGCTGGAAGCTAAAGTTGTCGATATAGGAGGTCATCACCATCAGATAAAAATAGATAATGACAGGTAAAATAAACAGCGTTGATAGTTTCCAGGCTAATAATAAAAGAGAAGCAAAATTAGTGCGTAACATTGTTTATCCTGAATAAAAAAAATATTATGGCCGCCGAACTCACTTCTGGCTTAGTTATCTATACCCGAACTATATGATGATGTGGAGGCTCAGCTAACTGTAACTTTAAACAGTTATTGAAAATATGTGAATAATTAATTGCCTAAACTGCGCGTTAATTCGCTATAAACAGGCACTAATACCAAAGGAGCTAAAAAGGTGGTTAAAATCAACCCTAACTGCGTTGTGAATTTGGTTCAGAATCACTACCTCATGCCCAGCTAAAGCTGTTAAAACCGTTACATGCGATTTTGTGAAGTGAGAACAACTAACTCCTGCAATGCAGGCCTTGTCAGTGCAGATTTTTCCTGGGCAATAGTTCAGTGCGGGAAGAGTGTTGCGCTCTATGGCATTTTATAGTGAAAAAATAGAGTGGGTTTGTAATTACAGTTAAGCTTGACAGCGTTAGGAAAAAGATAAATTACAGCAACGTTCTATGCATGTTTGCGCAATTTTCTTGTTTAAACGTGCATTTAATTTCGGCAATAGCATGCAAAAAAATAAAAAATGCACTAAAATACCTGGAAAATGCAAGAGTGTGCATGTTTTTGCGTGATTTTCTGTGTTTTAAACGCCGAGTTGTTTCTGGTTTTATTTGTGAATATTTTAGGGAGTGTAGGGATATGTGTGGAATCGTTGGTGCTGTTGCGCAGAGAGATGTAGCTGAAATTTTAGTAGAAGGTTTACGCCGTTTAGAATATCGCGGTTATGACTCAGCGGGTATTGCTGTGGTTGATAGCGAGAAAAATCTGACCCGAGTGCGTCGTTTAGGCAAGGTTCAGGAATTGGCAGATGCAGTCGCTGAGAAAAAAGTTATCGGTGGTACCGGGATTGCGCATACGCGATGGGCCACACATGGTGAACCTTCTGAAGTAAATGCTCACCCGCACATTTCAGGTGATATCTCCGTTGTACATAACGGTATTATTGAAAACCATGCCGCATTGCGGACAATGCTGCAAGAGCGCGGTTATCAATTTGTATCGCAAACAGATACAGAAGTGATTGCTCACCTCGTTGAGTGGGAGCGCCGCACATCAACATGCCTTGTTGAAGCGCTACAAAAGACAGCATTACAACTGGAAGGTGCTTACGGTACAGTAATCCTTGATCGCCGCGATCCTGAGCGCATTGTTGTTGCCCGCTCCGGCAGTCCGATTGTAATTGGTTTGGGTATTGGTGAAAACTTCCTGGCATCAGATCAACTTGCACTATTAAGCGTAACCCGTCGCTTTATGTACCTTGAAGAAGGGGATGTTGCTGAAATTACTCGCCGTGAGGTTAATATCTTTGATACTGCTGGCGCACCTGTTGAGCGTGAAGTGATTGAATCAACGATTGAACATGACGCAGGTGATAAAGGACAATATCGTCACTTTATGCAGAAAGAGATTTTTGAACAGCCAAGTGCGCTGATCAGTGCAATGGAAGGGCGTATTAGTCATGATCGTGTACTGGTTGAAGGTATCGGTAACGGCGCAAAAGAAATTTTAAGTAAAGTTGAGCATGTCCAGATTATCGCTTGTGGTACCTCATATAACTCAGGTATGGCTGCCCGCTACTGGTTTGAAGCATTAGCAGGCGTAAGCTGTGATGTAGAGATTGCATCCGAATTCCGTTACCGTAATTTTGTTGTCCGTCCAAATAGTTTACTGCTGACCCTATCACAATCAGGTGAAACAGCAGACACACTTGCGGCATTACGTTTAGCAAAACAGAAAGGTTATATGTCAGCAATGACCATCTGTAATGTTTCCGGCTCATCATTGGTACGGGAATCAGACCTTGCCTTTATGACTCGCGCAGGAACAGAAATTGGTGTTGCTTCAACAAAAGCTTTCACCACACAACTAGCTGCAATGCTCATGATGGTAACGGCAATCGGTAAAGAGAAAGGCGTGATTGACGATAAAAAAGAAACAGAAATCGTTACTGCCCTGCATTCACTACCGGCACAAGTTGAAAAAGCCTTAGCCTTTGATAAACCAATTAAAGAACTAGCTGTCGATTTTGCCGATAAAAATCACACATTATTCCTTGGCCGTGGTGAGTTTTATCCTATCGCGATGGAAGCTGCGCTAAAAGTAAAAGAGATCTCTTACATTCATGCTGAAGCTTATGCCGCCGGTGAATTAAAGCATGGCCCGTTGGCCTTGATTGATGCCGATATGCCGGTTGTGGTGGTTGCACCAACCAATGATCTGCTGGAAAAACTGAAATCAAATATTGAAGAAGTACGTGCACGTGACGGACAGCTTTATGTCTTTGCTGATGAAGCCGCTGGTTTTGAGGCGTGTGACGGAATGAAAATTATCACTCTGCCGCATGTTGATGAAGTCATCGCGCCTATTTTCTACACAGTACCGATGCAATTACTGGCCTACCATATTGCCTTAATCAAAGGTACCGATGTAGATCAGCCGCGTAATTTGGCTAAAGCGGTTACGGTTGAATAACTGATATAATAAACAGATGGTTATTGTCGGAAGACAATAAAGTTTGATCATTTCAAAACCTCCTGCTAGATGATATTTAGCAGGAGGTTTTTTTTCTCTCGGATTTAGAAAAAAGATCAAAAGCGGTGAATTAAGTTTATGAGTACTTTTTTGTCGAATTATGAGAGTATAAACAATAACTGTGGACGCCTCTCGTGTCGGAGGCTTTCATCTCTATTTTTCTATCGCTATTCCCAGTGTGAGTTGATGATTTTTTTCCGTTGTAGCATGTTGATTTGTAAGCTGCTTTTAGTTACCTTGCTGACATCTGTCTTTGCTGTTGCGTCAGTGAATAACTTTGCCTATAGCAATACTGCTAAGGGTGAATCTATGTTGCAAATGGCGGCTCCGGCAGTAGATGGTCAGTTATGTGACGAATCAGAGATAATATTTAAAAGTCAGCAACTATGGCATGACCTGCTTAAAGCAGCCGAAAGTGATTCCAAGGCGGCTCAGAAGTGTTGTTCATCAGTGACTGTGTTTACACTGTTTCCGGTAACGGCCACTGCGCAATTGAAACAAATTCAAGCAGCTTCTCTGGTCCTAATTAGCAAGAAACAGACGGGGAAAACGCACTCATTCACCGAACTCATATACCGCCCTCCAATCGTTTAACCTCTCCATTTTTAAGCAATCAGATCTGCTCACTAACCAGTACTGACCCAATGAGTTGAGTGAGTTTATAATACTAATTTTAGAGAGAATATCGATGAAAAAAATTTTTGCACTCCTTATTACTATGCTACTTAGCAACGCAGCGCATGCAGTTCAGTTTACTGCAGGAAAACACTACCAGGTACTGAATACAAAGCCCTCTTCATCGCCAACAGTAACGGAATATTTTTCATTCTACTGTCCCCATTGCTATAACTTTGAACCCATTATGGAACAGGTAAAAGAGCGTATTCCTAAAAATGCCAAATTCGAGAAGGTTCACGTTTCATTTATGGGCGGGAGCATGGCCGCATCCATGGCCAAAGCATATGCCACCATGGTGGTGCTGGAGGTCGAAGAAAAGATGATTCCGGTCATGTTCAGGCAGATTCACGAGTTCAAAAAGGCACCTCGTAATGTTCAGTCATTGCGTCAAATCTTTACCGATCATGGCGTTGATCCTGAAAAATTTGATGCGGCCTTTAATGGTTTCGTGGTTGACTCTATGCAGAGGCGTTTTGATAAGGCGTTCCGCGATGCAGGGTTAAGCAGTGTTCCCAGTGTGGTTGTAAATAATAAGTACCTTGCTACTCCGGATGAAAGCATCAAGTCATTGGATGATTATATGGAGCTGGTTAACTTTTTATTAAAAAAATAAGCGTAAGCTGAGAAAGAAAAAGTGCCGGCAGGGGCGTTAAGGCGCTGTTTGCGATGTTTAAAATAATGGGGTTTCTTTATCGAGCTGCGAGCACGTGCTCGCAATCGCCAGGGCGAACGCCGAGCGGATAACCTGTTCCTGCCTGGCCATATACATATCATCAAAATTAATATCAGCATCCTTTTCTGATGCTGATATTGCCTGCTGAACCAACCCTATTTTTTTTATTGCCTCTAACGTTGCAGGAGAGGTAAAAGAAAACTCCCGATTATCCCTGTTTAACCGATCGCGCAATTTGACTAAATTTTCCATATCCTGATATACCTCCTGAGAGATGATCCCCAGAGCAAAGGTCAACTTCAAGCGAACCATTAAATTTCCTAATGGACCTGAGCTGTTTAATAACGGCTCCACTGCATACTTTACGGCATGGTCATCTTTGCGAAAAATACGCTGGACAAGTTTATTAAGGGCAGTTTCAAAGAGCTCAACAGCGGTTAGCACAGCGCCCTGCAACGATGATGCCGCATTTAATCGCTCAATAATCTTTAAATCATCTTTCTGTTTTGTCATTAATTGTACTGTCCGCAATATTGTCTGTGGTTCAGCTTTTAATAAACTATTCAAATTAGCTGTGCATAAACGTAAGCTTATTGTGCTGTTAAAGTGGATTGCTGAATCTTAATGTGGCTTGGTTCTAAAAGTCAGTTATTGGATTCATCTTTGATCAAAAATCACTTTTCTAAGTTAGAAAGGATAACGCTATAAATAAGGCGGGAGCATCAAGTGGTGTTTTGTATTAGGGCCTGTTTATCTTTCGATAAACAGGCCCTAATATACTGGGATTGTGTTAACTTTCACAACCCCAGTTGCATTTAAGATGCTTATTGAGCAGCTTTAAGTAGCTGATAAGTCGCTTCTACACGAGCCACTTCATCACTATCAACATCTAAGCCACTGTAATGTGCTAAGGTTGATTTTAATCCTTCTTTTGCAAACATAGCTTGCAATTCAACAGCTTGTGGATCATCAGCACATTGGTATAAGAAGGCTGCAGCAATACCTTTAATTAAGTGCTCATTAGGTAAGTTGTATTCTAATGTACCATTTAACGGTTTAATCAGGCGATCCTGCGGGCTTAATTTACGGATCGGCTGGCGACCAACACGATCTACTTCGTCGCGTAAATAAGGGTTAGCAAAACGGCCTAAGATTTTTTCAATGTAGGCAGCGTGTGCTTCCGGATCAAAACCGTAACGGCTGATTAATACTGCGCCACTTTCCTGCATTGCCGCTTTAACATTAGCGCGGATCGCATCGTCTTCAATGGATTCGCGGATGGTTTCATGACCGGCAAGGACACCCAGATAGGCCGTGATCAGGTGACCGGTGTTCAGGGTAAATAATTTACGCTCAACAAAGGCCATTAAGTTATCTGTTTTTTCCATTCCTGCGATTTCCGGAATATCACCCTTAAACTGGGTTTGATCCACAATCCATTCACTGAATGTTTCAACAGTTACTGCTAACGGATCGGTTTCACCTTTTTCAGCTGGTGGAACAATACGATCCACGGCTGAATCGACAAAACCAACAGTCTCTTCAACCTGAGCATGTAAAGACTGATCCAGATGTTTGAATACCGCTTCTTTCAGCTGACTGGTTCCGCGCACCATATTTTCACAAGCAATAATGTTTAACGGTGTATTATTACCATTCTTGATACGCAGCGTGATACCGTCAGCAACCGTTTTTGAAATAATATTTAAAACCGTAGGGCCTACCGCAGTAGTCACCAAATCAGACTCTGCAATCAGTTTTACAATTGCCGGATCAGTTGAATTAATGGCCGTAACATTTTTTACTTTTTCAACGACACACTCAGCACC
>NZ_JBFGZY010000074.1:0-19132 GCF_041586535.1 Psychromonas sp.
CTGGTCACGCCATCAATGGTGACGTTCAATACATCATTCTCAACCGCACCACTTGGCAGGCCGATGCTGATATCCGTGTCGCCGCTGATTTCGCTGTTGCTCAGCTCGCCGTCATTATTGCCATCTTCACTGATCACAACCGTCGGTGCGCCCGTAGCCGTTTCATCGGCTCTTGTCACTGAATCAGCATCTGATGCTGAGGTGTTTCCAGCTTGATCTGTAATGCTGGCCGATACATTGAGCGTTACACCCTCTGCTGGCGTTGCTACTGATGTCACATATTGTGTCGCTGTGATCATTGCCGCAGTCAGGATAACCGGCGTCGTTGTGCCGTCGATAGTGACATTCAGAGTATCATCTGCAACCGCTGTTGCCGGTAAAGCGATGGTGATATCTGTGTTGCCAGAGATCTCAGCATTGACAAGCGCGCCGTCATTGTTGGTATCTTCTGTAATGGTGACCGTCGGTGCGCCCGGCGCCGTGCTGTCCGCGACTAACGGCAACGTATCACCCGTGCCTGCATTGCCGGCAAGATCGCTGTAACTATTATCCGCCACCGTAATGCTTGGCGTGTCCGTGCCCGACTGGGTAAAGGTGGCTGTCCAGGTAATGTTATCGGTGCTGGTTAAGCCGCTTAAGGTGCCGCCCGCAACGCTAATATCACTGATATCAAAGCCGGTCACTGCTTCACTGAAGGTAAAGCTGATCTCTGCGGTTTCGCCCACCGCTAAGTCGCTGCTGTTGTCCGTGCTGATGGTTAATGTCGGTGCGCTTGTATCCGCAACGAGTGCTAATGCATCACCCGTACCATTATTGCCTGCCAGATCGCTGTAGGTGCCGTCTGCCACCGTAATGCTCGGCGTATCCGTACCCGACTGGGTAAAGGTCGCTGTCCAGGTGATATTATCGGTGGTAGTTAAGCCGCTTAAGGTACCGCCCGCAACCGTAATGTCTGTTGCATCAAAACCGGTCACTGCTTCACTGAAGGTAAAGCTGATCTCTGCAGTTTCACCCACCGCCAGGTCGCTGCTGTTATCTGAGCTGATAGTTAAAGTCGGTGCGATGATATCGGCCACTAATGCTAACGCATCACCCGTACCATTATTGCCTGCCAGATCGCTGTAACTATTATCTGCCACCGTAATGCTCGGCGTATCCGTACCCGACTGGGTAAAGGTGGCTGTCCAGGTGATGTTGTCTGTGGTGCTGATCGCGCCCAGGGTGCCGCCACTCACAACGATGTCGCCATCGCTGAAGCCAGTCACTGCTTCACTGAAGGTAAAGCTGATCGTTGCCGTTTCGCCCACCGCCAGGTCGCTGCTGTTATCCGTCGTAATATCAAGTGTCGGCGCCGTGATATCGGCGACTAATGCTAATGCATCGCCCGTCCCTGCATTGCCGGCCAGATCGCTATAGGTGCCGTCCGTCACCGTAATGCTTGGCGTGTCCGTGCTCGTGTGGGTAAAGGTGGCCGTCCAGGTAATGTTATCGCTCGTAGTCAAGCCGCTTAAGGTGCCGCCCGCAACGCTAATGTCACTGATATCAAAACCGTCAACCGCTTCACTGAAGGTAAAGCTGATCTCTGCCGTTTCACCCACCGCTAGGTCGCTGGTGTTATCTGAGCTGATCGCTAAGGTAGGCAGAGTACTGTCCGCCTCTGCTGCAGTACCACTACCAGTTGGCGAAACATTACCTGCTGTATAGCTAATGGTCGCCGTGACTGTGGCACCCGGTGCCACTTCCACGCTAACACCCTCAGTAATATTTTCTGCGGTTAAAATAACCGTTACCGCTGCGCCGTTATCCACGCTGTAGGTTAGGGTATCGCCCACCTCGGTATCCGCCGGTATGTTTATAGTCGAGGTGATGGTGCCGTCCGTGCCGACTTCTGCGGCATTGTAAACGGCGTCATCTCCGGGGGATTCAAAGCTTACGCCCGGGGTGCTGCCTGTAAAAATATAGGTATCAACAAATTCATCTTCCTGCTCTCTGACAGGTATAAACCCCTGAGTATCAAAATCGGTACTGGCCAGTGTTTCCGCAGCGGACCGGGATAACACCACGGCAGATGAACTGCCGCCATGACTTGAAACGCCATTACGGGATGATCCGCTCGCAGAGGGACTGCTGCTGTGTCTTGTATTCCCTGCCGCTGTTTCCGGCTGTTCAAAGGTTTGATCATTGTTTTCAATTGCCGCTTGAATTTCAGCAATTTCTTGTAATGTTTCCGGATCAATTAGTTCGACATTTTCCTGCTCAACATCAGCATTATCCGCAGCCATCTCTTTATCGTCAGGTACAACTTCATTCACATCCGCCGGAATTAAATCAGCATCCACTACAATATTGTTTTCTTGATTTTCTTTCATAATTGCTTCTCCGGAAGACGATTTAATTCAAAATATTGCGTACTAATAAAAGTTGAGTGCAGATATTTTTTAGGGGAAATGAGTGTCAGCATTAATAAAATCCTTTTAATTAATTGCCGCCACGATAACTAATTGATATGTATAAGCTGGTATTAATTAAGTAATATAAAACAGGGTGCCGAAAATGATTATCTGTAAATTGCTTCTTATATGCAACCAGCTAGCACAAAATTAGTGATTGAGATACCGACACAGCTGATTTAACACAATAAAACATAAAATATTTATTAAAAATCTTATCTGAAAAGGTGTTTATAAGATAAGCCTTGCTAAGGTGTTTTAATTCCAATACATTAATTGATCATAAAACAATATTTGATAACAAAAAAAAAACAGGAAAACAATAATGGCAATTTCAACAGCAACTTTTGCGGGCGGGTGTTTTTGGTGTATTGAGGCTGCTTTTAATTCTTTAAATGGTGTAAAAAGCGCTGTTTCAGGTTACACAGGTGGAAAAACGGTTTCCCCCACTTATCAGGAAGTTTGCAGCGGCACAACGGAACATGCCGAAGCGGTACAGATTACTTATGATGATGCGGTTATCAGTTACCAGGAATTATTAACTGTGTTTTTCAGCCTGCATGATGCAACCCAGCTCAACCGCCAGGGGAATGATATCGGCACACAGTATCGTTCTGCCATTTATTATCATGATCTGCAGCAAAAGCAATTAGCAGAAGAGTTTATTAATACGCTGGTAGAGCAACAAGTATTTTCAGAGAGTATTAAAACAACTATTGATAAAATAGAAACATTTTATCCCGCGGAAGACTACCATCAGGGCTACTTTCTTAAAAATCCGGAGCAGGCTTATTGCTCTATGGTTATTCAACCAAAATATAATAAGTTTAAAGAAAAATACCGTGACGCACTAAAAGCAGGTGTTGATAGTTAAATTGAAACTTTGCTTCTTTGATAATTCGCGAATATAACCAGCAAGATACCCGCGCAGACCAATGTACAGGCGATGATAAAATCTATGCTGATTGCTTCAGACATAAATATGATGCCGCCCAGTGCGGCAATAATCGGTACTGACAATTGGATCACCGAGGCCACTGTAGTGGATAGTCCTGCCAGTGCTAAATACCAGCAATAATAGCCCAATGCCGATGCCAGTGCTCCTGACATAGTGGCCAATAATACACCCTGCCAGGTATAACTCAGCGATGAATAATAAAGGATAAACAAGATAATAATAAAAGGTAACGTGCGTAAGAAGTTTACCTTAGTCGCGAGTAATGGGTCGCTGGCAGCCTGGCCTTTTAGTGTATAAAAGGCCCAGGCTATACCGGATATTGTCATTAATATAAAACCCAGCAATGTAGGCTGACTTAAGCTTGGAAAAATCAGGTATACAAAACCGCTAAACGCAACGATTAATCCCAACAATTCAATAACAGTCAGACGGTTGCCCTGCAGATGATTTTTTATCACCATAGTAATTTGTACGGCAGTAAAGAGTACCAGCGCGCCTGTTCCGGTATCCAATGAGACATATGCAAAGGAAAAACTGCAGGCATAAATAAATAACATGACAGCAGGAAACCAGCCGGATTTAAAGCTCCCCCTGCTTTGTGAACGATTTTTATTGGTAATAGCAATTAAAATCAACAACATCACAATCGCTGATAATAACCGTAATATAGTGAAGTTGGCGCCATCAATATAACCCGCGCCTAAGGCCAAACGTGCAAAAACTGAATTGGCAGCAAAAGCAAACAGTGCTAAAACAGAGAATAAAAATGTTTTGAAGCCGCCGGATCGATTTAATAACATTTTTATCCTCAATTTTTTCTTTATTACATTACGCCAACACTTCAGCATAAATACGGGAAAGGTAAGTGGAGATTATAAGGCAACAATAAAAGCGCTGATAAGACCGATCAGACCGCCAAAAACACCACCCCAGATAACTAGCCAGCCTAAATGACGTTTGATCATGGTTTGGATAATCTCTTTAACAATGGTTGGAGTTAGCTCATTTAAACGCTGCTCAATAATCTGTTCAACCTTATCTAAAATATCATGCATGGTTTTCGGCTGCTCAACTTCATCCTTCAACAACGCGATAAATTTCTCATCATTGCTCATATCAATAATTGATTTTTTCATGTGCTTGATAAAGGGCTCACGCAACGGCATTAACGCCTCTTTACCACCAAACATCGCTAACATGCCGCCAAATTCGGAGGCCATAATGACATCCACTAAACCGTCATAAGTCGGATCTAAATCAACCTTCTCAATCACCGGTTCAAGGTCGATGCTCGCAGCAGAAAATGAACCATCACTTAAAAAACGATCCACATTTTCGAAGGTGAAAAACTGCTCCATCATTAGTCTGTGAATACTTTTTTTGAATTCCTCAAAATGCGCGGGAACAACACCTGAACCATACAAAAAAGGTACTTTTTCAAACAACATGAAAACCGCCAGCCAGTTCGTTAATGCGCCCGAGAGTGCAAATAAACCAATCATGGTTAACACTGCTGCAACCTGGGTTTCACCGAGTAATAAACCTACCCCTAATATTGCAGCAGAGACTAAATTTGTGAGTAAACTCTTATTCATTTGTTTTCCTATTTTATATTTTGCTTGTGACACAAAAAATCCAGTGCCGAGGCGACTGGATTTTTGTTTTAAACTGGAACAGTAACAGGATTACTTATCTTGTACTTCTTCCCGCAATTTTAAACTGCGTAGTGCTTTGTCCAATACACCATTAACAAATTTGTAACTTTCGTCGGTAGCGAAATCTTTGGCTAATTCAATCGCTTCATTTAATACGACTTTATGCGGGATATCAGTGCGGTAGGTTAATTCAAACATCGCTAAACGTAATACCGCTTTATCCACCATATCCACATCTTCGATTTTGCGTGAAAGATAAGGAGATAATTTCTCATCTAAAGAATCAACACGATTAACAACACCGGTCAATAGTTCTTTAAAATAAGGCACATCTGTTTTTGATAAATCCTGATCAATACTGAACTGCTCAATAATTTGACCAACATTCAGCTTGGTGATTTGCCATTGATAAATAGCCTGTACTGCAAATTGGCGGGCGCGTCTACGCTCTGCTGGTTTCATTTTCATTAGCCCAGTTCCGCCATCACATTAACCATCTCTAATGCACTTAATGCCGCTTCACTACCTTTATTACCCATTTTAGTACCGGCACGTTCAATCGCTTGCTCAATTGAATCTGTGGTTAACACGCCAAATGCAACAGGTACATCAAAATCTAAAGAAACTTGAGCCAGTCCTTTGTTACATTCATTAGCAACAAACTCAAAATGTGGTGTTCCGCCACGGATCACCGTACCTAACGCGATAATTGCATCGAATTTTTTCGCTGCGGCAACACGTTTAGTCGCTAATGGGAGTTCAACAGCACCGGGCACACGTACAACGGTAATATTTTCCTCAGCAACCTGACCAGTGCGCTTAAGGGTATCAATTGCCCCGGCTAATAACTGCTCGTTAATAAAGCTGTTAAAACGAGAGATAACAATTGCGATTTTCGCCTGCGGTGCGGCTAAGCCACCTTCAATAATTTTCATTTCCTACCCTTATTGCAAAATTTTGTGAATTCTAACACATTTTTATTATTTGTTAACTGTATTACAAATATCCAAACTACTTATTCAGTGATGTAATCGACCACTTCCAAACCGAACCCTGACAGTGAATGATATTTTTTCTCGGAGCTTAACAGGGACATTTTTTGCACCCCTAAGTCACGCAGGATTTGCGAACCGACACCGACACGGCGACTCACTCCTTTAGGTTTACTTGCCGCCCGTTCACCACTATCTTCATTGGCTATTTGATTTATTTTATCAATCAGTGATTCAGCAGTTTCCTGATGCCCTAACATCACCAATACACCACCATCTTTCTGCAAACGTTGCAGCGCATTATTAAGTGGCCAGGTACGCTCACCTAAACGGTCGGAAAAAAAGTTATCAGTAAATGTATTTTGTAAATGCACGCGTACATTGGTGGTTTGCCCTGCTTTAATTTCCCCTTTTACTAATGCAAAATGCACTTGTTTATCAATTGTGTCCTGATAAGCAATCAAATCAAATTCACCAAATTCCGTCGGCAGTTTACAACTGCTGACGCGTTCAATTGTGGTTTCATTATTATTACGGTATTCAATTAAATCTGCCACGGTGCCTAATTTTAAATTATGTTTTTCTGCAAAAACTTCAAGGTCAGCACGACGCGCCATAGATCCATCTTCATTTAAAATCTCAACGATCACACCTGCGGGCTCACGACCGGCTAAACGCGCCAAATCGCATCCGGCCTCTGTATGACCGGCACGTGTTAACACCCCTCCGGCCTGCGCTTTAAGCGGGAAAATATGCCCCGGCATAACTATATCAGCTGGTTGTGCATTTTTAGCAACAGCCGCCTGAACGGTAACAGCGCGATCGGCAGCGGAAATACCGGTTGTGACGCCGGTGGCCGCTTCAATAGAAACCGTGAAATTGGTAGAGAATGCGGCAGTATTATCATCAACCATTAACGGTAGTTTAAGCTGCGCACATCGTTCTGCTGTTAATGTTAAACAGACCAGACCGCGACCATTGGTGGCCATAAAATTGATTGCTTCGGGAGTAACCAGATCGGCAGCCATAATCAGATCGCCTTCATTTTCACGATCTTCATCATCCATCAAAATAACCATTTTACCCAAACGAATATCTTCGATAATTTCAGCGGTAGTATTTAATTTCATTATTTTTCCTATTATTCTTATATGTCTCAGCCTAAGAAACCACTTCGAGCCAACAGTTCCATGTCCATGGTTGATTTATTATTTTCCTTACTTGCTGATGCTTTATCGCCGAGCATTAAACGCTCTAAATAACGCGCAATCAGATCCACTTCTAAATTAACCTGCGTCCCGACCTTATAATTCACCATGGTAGTTTGTTCTATGGTGTGGGGAATAATAGTCAGTTTGAAAGCGGAACCATTGATTTCATTGGTCGTTAAGCTTACCCCGTCAACAGTAATTGAACCCTTTTCCGCAATATATTTAGCCAATTCGTCGGGGGCTTTGATCCAGTATTCAACCGCATTACCTAACGGGGTAACAGCAGTCACTTCGCCAACACCATCGACATGGCCGCTGACAATATGGCCGCCAAAACGATCATTCATCTGCATCGCTTTTTCTAAATTAACCGCAAAACCGGTTTTAATTTGAGCAAAACCGCTGCGCTTTAGTGTCTCATGGGAAAGATCTGCTGAGAAGCCATTTTTGGTTAACTTAGTCACGGTCAGACAAACGCCATTATTTGCGATGCTGTCACCCAGTTTTACATCACTTAAATCAAGTGTACCAGCATCGACACTGATAGTGATGTCTTTCGCATTGTGTTGGATCGCAGTGATTTTACCCACCGCCGCTATGATTCCTGTAAACATATTATTCCCGGTTACTTATAATGCGTATATCATTGCCAATTAATGCCACATCTTGCAGCTTTAGTTGCACAACATCGTCCATTTTTGAATAATCTGGTAAGTTTACTAAGTTTCTTGCCTGATCACCCATTAATTTTGCCGCTTGATAGAGAATAAATTGATCCACCAGCTGCTGATTAAAAAATTCGCCAGCCAGTGTCGCACCGGCTTCGACCCAGAGATCATTTATCTCATAGTCATTTAACTGCGTTAACAAGTTTTTAAGGTTAATTCGCCCATCACCGTCATCCGCGCAGATAATTTGTTCAACATGCGCAATAGTTTTATCTTTGTTCTCCTGCAAATCATGGCGTGGGGCCAGTGAAACTAGTAAAATACGACCAGCCAGTGAAAACAGTTTTTCTTTCAGAGTAAGTTTATTGTGCGAGTCTAAAATAATACGCATTGGCTGGCGTATATCACTGGCCTGCAGGTTAAGGTCAAAATCAGGGTGTTCCTTCAGTTCCTGATAACGGACATTTAAGCTTGGGTTATCGGCAATAACGGTGCCGCTTCCGCTCAAAACAGCACTGTGTAATGCGCGAAAGTATTGCACATCACGACGAGCTTCAGGGCCGGTTATCCATTGGCTTTGACCGTTTTTAAGGGCGGTTTTGCCGTCTAAACTGCTGGCTAATTTAACCGTTATGCGGGGTAGCTTAACCTGCATACGTTTAATAAAACCAGAGTTTAAGGCTTCAGCTTGTTTTTCTAACAGGCCAACATCAACTTGTATCCCAGCCTCTTCTAGTATTTTAATGCCGCGACCTGCCACTTTAGGATTAGGATCAACCATGGCGACCACGACACGTTTCACTCCCGCTTTAATGAGTGCCATTGCACAAGGTGGCGTGCGTCCAAAATGGGAGCATGGCTCCAAGGTCACATAACAGGTTGCATTTGCAGCTTTTTCTTTGGCGACAGCCAGTGCATTCACTTCTGCATGTCCTAAGCCGGCTTTTTGATGAAAGCCTTCACCAACAATAACGCTGTCGGCGACGATAACACAACCAACATTAGGATTAGGGGAGCTGGTGAAGCGCCCTTTTTTAGCCAGGGTGATCGCACGCGCCATATAATGTGTGTCGCGATCAGAAAAGAGAGGTGTGTTCATTTATATTCCACTTTAAAATACCAGTTTAATAATCAGTCTTCCAGCCTGGCGATCTCTTCACCAAACTCTTTCACATCTTTAAAGGATCGGTAAACCGAAGCAAAGCGGATATAGGCAATTTTATCTAAACTTTTAAGTAATTCCATCACCAGTTCGCCGACCATTTTCGAGGTAACTTCGCGTTCACCGGTGGCGCGTAAGGTTGATTTTAGTTTGTTAACAGCAGCATCTATCGCCTCAATGCTGACAGGCCTTTTTTCCAAGGCGCGATTTATTCCCACCAGCAGTTTTTCTTCATTAAAAGGTTCGCGGCGGCCATCGGATTTGATTAAACGCGGCATCAGCAGTTCGGCAACTTCATAAGTAGTAAAACGTTCATTACATTCGTTGCAACAGCGCCGACGGCGAACCTGAGCACCGTCGGAAACAAGTCGAGAGTCGATAACTTTAGTATCTTGTGCATTACAAAAAGGACAGTACATTTAATCTCACTATTATTGCCGTTAAAAACAATACAAAAAGCTAATCTGAATGATTGGAAATGTTAGAAACTTACCATGAATTTTAAAACAAGTAGAGATATTAACCTTTTTAAACTCGATTTTTAATAGCCATTTGCTTTAAGTTTTTAAAAAGGTAAAAAAAAAGCTACGCAATGCGTAGCTTTTTCTTAACAAGTCAACGGATTAACCGTAAACCGGGCACGCTTTACAAAGCGCAGCAACTTTCACTTTTACTGCTTCAATGGTTGCAGCTAGTTTAGCTTCATCTTTGATTGCATCGAGAATATCACACATCCATTGCGCAAGTTCACCTGCTTGTTGCGCATTAACACCACGACGTGTCAGTGCTGGTGTACCGATACGCAGACCCGATGTTACAAAAGGAGAACGCGGATCGTTTGGTACGGAGTTTTTGTTAACGGTAATATGTGCATTACCTAACGCCGCATCCGCTTCTTTACCAGTAATTTCCTGGGCGATCAGATCCACTAAGAATAAATGGTTATCAGTTCCGCCGGAAACGATTTTGTAACCGCGCTCCTGGAATACTTTCACCATTGCTTTAGCGTTGTCTAAAACAGCTTGTTGGTAAACAGCAAATTCCGGCTCAGCACACTCTTTAAATGCAACTGCTTTAGCTGCAATAACGTGCATCAACGGACCACCCTGGCCACCAGGGAAAACCGCTGAGTTTAATTTTTTCTCAATCTCTTCATTGGCTTTAGCCAGAATAAGACCACCACGTGGGCCGCCTAATGTTTTATGTGTTGTCGTCGTCACAACATCTGCAACTGGTACCGGGTTAGGGTAAAGACCCGCTGCCACTAGACCTGCTACGTGTGCCATATCAACAAACAGGTAAGCGCCTACTTTGTCTGCGATTTCACGGAATTTAGCCCAGTCAACAATACCTGAGTATGCAGAGAAACCTGCAATAATCATTTTTGGTTTGTGCTCAACGGCTAAACGTTCAACCTCAGCGTAATCTAAAATACCTGTTTCAGGGTTGATACCGTACTGAAATGCTTTGTAGGTTTTACCTGAAAAACTAACATGTGAACCATGTGTTAAATGTCCACCGTGTGCAAGGCTCATACCTAAAATCGTATCGCCCGGCTCACAAAGTGCCTGGTAAACTGCGGCATTTGCCTGAGAACCTGAGTGAGGTTGCACGTTCGCATAATCAGCGCCAAATAAAGATTTCGCACGTTCGATAGCTAAAGATTCAGCAACATCAACGTACTCACAACCGCCGTAATAACGTTTACCCGGGTAACCTTCTGCATATTTATTGGTTAACTGACTGCCTTGCGCTTCCATTACACGTGGGCTAGTGTAATTTTCTGATGCAATCAGTTCAATATGGTCTTCTTGACGTTGAACTTCATCAGTGATTGACTGCCATAATTCTGGATCGTAATCTGCGATATTCATATCACGGTTAAACATGCGTAACTCCTGCTGGGTATGGTTTTAAAATGCCTTATTTTTTGATGTAGCGCATTTTACGCAATCTTTGTCCCGTTGCATAGCGTAAAAAAATGAATAATTTGATGATTTGAAGTGAGAATAATGCATAGTAATGCTGATACAGGTGTGATCCACCCTTTTATCCTGCGTGAGAGTGTTTTATTTTCTGCTGGTTTCCCCTATCATCTCAAAGAATTTTCCTTTAATTAAATAAGAGCAATTATTAATGGCACAGTTTATCTACACAATGCATCAGGTGAGCAAGGTCGTTCCACCTAAGCGCACTATTTTAAAAGATATCTCCCTGAGTTTTTTCCCCGGCGCAAAAATCGGCGTATTAGGTTTAAACGGTTCAGGTAAATCGACTTTATTACGTATTATGGCCGGCATAGATAAAGAGTTTGCCGGCGAAGCGCGTCCTTTAAGCGGTACAAAAATTGGTTATTTACCTCAGGAGCCGGTATTAGATCTTGATAAAAATGTCCGGGAAATAATTGAGGAAGCGGTGAGTGAGGTTAAAAATGCTTTAACGGATCTTGATGCTGTCTACGCAGCGTATGCAGAGCCCGATGCAGACTTTGATGCACTGGCTAAACGCCAGGGGGAACTGGAAGCGATTATTCAGGCACATGACGGCCACAATTTAGACAACCAGCTGGAGCGCGCCGCAGATGCCCTGCGTCTGCCGGCCTGGGATGCAAAAATAAAAGTTTTGTCTGGAGGGGAGCGCCGCCGGGTTGCACTGTGCCGCCTGTTATTAGAAAAACCGGATATGTTATTACTGGATGAGCCGACCAACCACCTGGATGCTGAGTCCGTTGCCTGGTTAGAGCGATTCCTGCATGACTACGAAGGCACCGTTGTGGCAATTACCCATGACCGTTATTTCCTGGATAATGTTGCCGGTTGGATTTTAGAGTTAGACCGCGGTTACGGTATTCCATGGGAAGGCAACTACTCATCATGGTTAGAGCAAAAAGATGCCCGTTTAAAGCAGGAAGCGTCTCAGGAGAAAGCCCGTCAGCGTCAAATTGAGCAGGAATTAGAATGGGTCCGTTCAAACGCCAAAGGCCGCCAGTCAAAAAGCAAGGCGCGTTTATCCCGCTTTGAGGAGCTTAATAACCAGGACTTCCAGAAGCGTAATGAAACCAATGAATTATTTATTCCAGCCGGGCAGCGTTTAGGCGATCAGGTAATTGACGTTGAGCACCTCCGTAAATCCTATGATGGTCGGGTGCTGATCGATGATTTAAGCTTCAGTATTCCCAAGGGCGCAATCGTCGGCATAATCGGTGCCAATGGAGCCGGTAAATCAACTCTATTCAAGATGTTATCGGGTGCTGAAAAACCGGACTCGGGTGAAATCATGATCGGTCAAACGGTACAGCTGGCCAGCGTAGATCAGTTCCGTGATCATATGGATGATCAGATCAGTGTTTTTCAGGAGGTTTCTGGGGGTAGCGATATTATTAAAATCGGTAATATTGAAATTCCAAGCCGTGCTTATCTCGGGCGTTTTAACTTTAAAGGTGCCGATCAGCAGAAAATAGTCGGCCATTTATCAGGTGGTGAACGCGGCCGTTTACATCTTGCTAAACTGCTGCAGTCAGGTGGTAACGTATTATTACTCGATGAGCCGACCAATGATCTGGATATCGAAACACTGCGTGCGCTGGAAAATGCTTTACTTAGCTTTGCCGGTTGTGTGATGGTTATTTCCCATGATCGCTGGTTCTTAGACAGAATTGCAACGCATATCATTGACTACCGCGATGAAGGTAAAGTGAATTTCTACGAAGGCAACTTTAGCGATTACGAGGAGTGGATGAAAAAAACCTACGGTGCAGCAGCCATTGAACCGCACCGTATTAAATACAAACGTATTCAATAAAGTAAAAACGAATCTGCTTTGCAGCTAAGCCTCCGTTAACGGGGGCTTTTTTTATCCACACAAAGGTGACAAACTGTTTAACTGCCACTAAAGTTTAATTACGAAACAAGATCTATTCACCCAGTGAATCTGTCTTAGTAGATAAAATTAACTATACCCGGGAGTCAACATGGCATACGTAAGCATTGATGGAGTAAAGTACGAAAAAGAGCTGTTGGAACTTGCCAAAAAACATACCACAGGAAAAGGTGAAGGCAAACTATCTAAGGATGAAGTGGCGGATCTGTTCGCTTCTGCAAATGATGGTAAAGGTGTAACAGATATTGAGAAGGCTACGTTGAAATATATCCGTGCTAACTTTGAGTTTACCCCTGCGGCAGCGAAGGATTTTGATGCGACTTTTGCAAAACTGTCACTCTAACCGTTTGTGTATAAAACCATAAAAATCCCATGCCGTGGAGGACATGGGATTTTTTTATTTTTTCCGACCGTCTCAGCAGACTGCGGACGGTGGCACCAATTTACTGAAGCCGCGCAGACTTTCACAAAAAACTGCGCAGGCTTTCTGATTTGCTTAAGCTCGAATCTGTCCCGTGCCGTTGACCAGATACTTTTCCGTGGTCAGCGACTCCAATCCCATCGGTCCATAAGCATGCAGTTTAGTGGTTGCAATACCTATTTCCGCACCTAGCCCCAGTTGACTGCCATCGGAGAAACGTGAAGAGGCATTTACCATCACTACAGATGAATCTACACTGCGCTGGAAGCGTCTGGCATTAAGCTCGTTTTTAGTGCAGATAACTTCAGTATGATAACTGCCAAAGCGTCGAATATGCGCCATAGCGCCATCCATATCATCCACCAAACGTACCGCAATTTCCAGATCCAGATACTCCTGCCCGAAATCCTGCTCTGCAAGAATGGTCGCCTGCTCAAAAAAGCCGGCGCCATTTTCACACACATTGATTTTAACCTTTTCATTCTCCAGGGCGGCCGCGGCCAGAGGAAGGAAGTCATCGGCAATATCTTTATGTACCAGCAAACATTCAATGGCATTACATACACCGGTACGTTGCGTCTTACCATTCAATAGCAGATTCAGCGCGGTTTCAAAATCAGCATCTTTGTCGATATATAAGTGGCACACCCCTTTAAAATGCTGGATAACCGGAATCTTACTGTTATCCGTCACATAGTTGATTAAGCCTTCGCCACCGCGAGGAATAATAACGTCTATATACTCACGCTGCTGCATCAGCTCCATCATTAACTCACGATCCGGATCGGGAACTACAGTAATCAGTTCAGCCGGCAGGTTGTGTTTCAGCAATACTTCCTGCAGCACTGCTGCAATCACTTTACTGGTGCCTAAGGCCTCTTTACCACCACGCAATATGACTGCGTTACCTGATTTAAAACATAACGCACCGGCATCTGCGGTAACGTTTGGTCGCGCTTCAAAAATCATACATACGACACCGAGAGGAATGCGCATTTTACTGATTTTCAAGCCGTTAGGACGTTCGCCAATAATGCGCTTAAGACCAACCGGATCAGGTAGTGAAACAATAGTTTCAATTCCCTCTGCCATGCTTTCGATACGCTCTTTATTCAGGGTTAATCTATCCAGCATCGCGTCACCCAGTTTGCTTTTACGCGCCTGCTCGAGATCCAGCTCATTAGCGGTCAATATATCCTGAGTTCGAGCTCGGAGAGCATCAGCCATCTCCTGAAGGACCTTATTTTTACTGCTCTCATCGAGTACTGCTAAAATTTGTGCTGCTTGTGCTGCCTTGCTTGATAATTCGGTAATGATGCTCATTATTTCTCCAATACTGCGATATTTTTATCTGATATGATCGGTCCGGTTTTACTTTGAAATTCGTCAGCAAACTTGCTATCACCCTGCTCGGCAATAAAATTCAATAAACAGCTGCTGTAATTGGATTCAGCCTTGGCCAGACGGGTGCCGTCATCTTTTCGCACTAAGATGGTATCACCTGCAGAAAAATCGCCGTTAACTTCCATAATTTCATCGCTGGTAAATTGTGCACTTTCCAGCGCCAGAGAGGTATCAAAATCATTTTCAACCACCAGTTCGCCCTGCTCTTTTGAAGTATGTGTCATCCAGTGAAGATGCTCTTTCATAGGTTTTGCATAAGGCACAAAATGTGTTCCCGGATTTTTCCCCTCCAGCAAGTCATTAAATGAAGAGGCTTTAAAACCGTTAACGATAAAGGTATTGATACCGTTAGAAGTCGCCTTTTCAGCCGCTTCGATTTTGGTTTTCATACCACCAGTTCCGACAGCGCTTGTTGCACCGCCACCCATGGCATAAATTTTACTGTCAATACTGGTAACTTGGGGTAAAAGAACCGCATCATCATGTTCATTGGGGTTTTTATTGTATAAGCCGTCTATATCTGAGCAGATAATCAATGCATCCGCATCAGCTGCGGCTGCAACCATCGCTGACAAATTATCATTATCCCCAACTCTTAAACTATCCGTCGTCACAGTATCATTTTCATTAATGATGGGTAACAGACCATTTTCTAATAAGGTAAAGATAGTTTCTTTAATGCTGACATAACGTTCGCGGTCGCGCAGATCGCCATGAGTAAGCAGGATTTGTGCCGTAGAGAAATCAAATAACTTATCCCAGGTAGCAATCATTTCGGTTTGCCCTGCCGCAGCCATCGCCTTTTTCATCGCAATGCTCTTATCCTGCGATTCCGGGAAGAGATTTGCTCCAGCGGCAACAGAGCCGGAGGAGACCAGTACGACCTGCACACCATTTGCCCGGCAGCGCACGATAAATTGCGCAATACTTAACAAATAATGGCTACTGCAGCCGTTCTGGTGTGGTGCTATAAGTGCGCTGCCTACTTTAATGACTACGCGTTTCCAATTATGTTTATTCATATTTAATACCGATAATGTAATGTTGATCTCTCAAAGCGTCATTGTTTTTTAAAATTTTTTTCAAAATAGTCAAGTTTCTAAGTGCTTGCTTTCTGGCCAAAAAGACAACTAAGCAAATAGTTTAGCCAGTGATTAAGCGTAACCAGCAGATATGCTTATATCCAGCTTGGCGCTGCAACAACCCGCTAAGGCCTTAAACTTATATTGCTAAAATTAATGGCTGGTAGGTTTGATAATGTTTGTAACTGCTGCGTTGATATCGCAGCCAGCTGAAATGAATAAGGAAACTGAGGCGATCAACCAGAAGCTGAGAAACTGAGGCATATTTTTGATCATTGTCTTGGTCGGTTTTACCAGTTTATTACCGGTCGCTATAAGCGTTTTCATTGTGTCTCCGTTATTGAATTTAAAAAGTTCCACCAATACTTCCAACTAAATTGATTAGTGAACGAACGGTATTATGCTCAATACGCATACAAAAATCAAATTTTAATAACTTTATTTCAATGTGTTACCGAGGAAAAAGTATACTGATTATGTTTTCGGGTATGAAAGGTAGCTTTACAAAGGAGCAATTCTACGTAATCTATCCATTGCTGAGCGCTGCTTACATACCGGGTAAAAAGGATCACCTGATGTGACCACCACCCCAAGAATAAATCGCAACCAAATGATTTAAAAGAAAAATAATAACAGAAGCAAATAAATAAATCTTCACAGCATAAAATCACAGCATGTTTTTCACAACTAGCCAGGCGTCTTTTGCCACGCTCAGGGATATGCATAGCCATCTGAAAACTTAGCTGGATCAAGCTCATTAACAGCCCCGCCCAATTATTTAGAACACAACACAACTTTATTGGTGAACAGATATTATTTTATCGATTAATTAGAAGACAAACTGAATGTACGCTTGATTTGTGCGTGAATTTGATAAATCTAGGCTGTGTTGATGAGTGACAATCGCAGCAGAACAAACAAAGCTGGAGTTAAAATTGAGAGTTAGGTTGTACTGCTATGGGAGTGACAAAAATGGTCATGCAGATTAAGCATAGTTAGGCAGAGAACAAGGTGGTAAATGGCTCTATGTCTGCCCTTCAAGGTGTCCTTAAAAGGGTACTTTAAAAGTAATTTAGTTGCAGGTTACATGCTATCCATAAACTTAGGTTATAGCCCACCCATTCAAAAAATTAGTGTACAACTCTGTCCGAAATGTTATCTCCGGACAGTCTGTTTTTAAACGTTAAATATAATCATCATATAAATATTCCAGCTCTCTTTTTTGCCTGATTTTTTCAAGCTGCATCTCTATCTTGCCCTTAATGATGCGTTTATTTTTATTTTTAGAGCGGATTTTTTGAGCATTCGATTCCTGATTATGACTTTCCAATTCCAGATCATCTAACTCATTAAAATAACTATTGGTTTCATCTTCCTGATCCGTTTCCAGGTCAAGATCTGATTCAGGTACTCTATTGCTGCTATTCATTTAAAGTCTCTATCGGGCGGAATTTGCTGCATAATCATGCATTTTTTCACAAAAAAAAAGCAAAAAATTTTGCCTTTGTTGATTAATTTATTTTGTTACACCATCCTCTTAAATAAATTTTTGTGTGATTAAGCTATACACCTATCAAGTCGCAAATAATAACTGAACTGTCAGAAAAACAGCGAACAGCATGTGCAGATGCCTTACTCATCTATAATCTTTGTTGCTGATCCGTTAAACTTGTTAAATTAACTTCTCCCGACTGATTAAAAAATAATCTCTTAATAATTTTTTGCTTTGAAATCAGTTTACCACCCACAAGGATTGACCTTATGTCTTTTGAAAAGCTGCCTTTTTTCATTGAATTATTAAATGATAATATTGAAAATCAAGCTGCCCTAGCTGATGCTGTAATCGAGTTAGAAGAGACCTTATCTTATGAGCAAATAGCACTCTTACTAGAAGCATTTCCCATCCCGGTCAGAAAATTAATATGGCAATTATTGAGCCAGGAAACACAGCAGCAAGTTTTTATTGAAATGCGCATCGAATCACGGCAGATAATTTTAAATGCCAGTGAAGATGAAGAATGTTTCCCTCTATTTGAAAAACTTGATGCCGATGAATTATTAGATCTGTCTGAAGATCTGAGCGACCGTTTCGTTGATTACGCGGTCTCCCGCATGACGGCTAAACAGAGAGCATTATTCAAAAAAGCACAGGAATTTGCATTTGAAGAAGTCGGCCATTGGCAAAGTTTTGATTACATACAAATACCAGAGCGTTTAAAAACTTCTGGTGTGAAAAAAATTCTTTCCAATGTTTTACCCCCTCTTTCGGAAGTTTTTTATGTCACTAACAATGACGCCACCCTAATTGGCGAAGTAGCAATTTCACAAATCATCACCATTGAAAATGACACCCCTATCTCCTCTATTGCAGAGAGTGATATCGAAGTATTGCTGTCAACAGAAAATATTTATTCTGCCGTAGAAAAAGTTATCGCATCAGGGAAAGCAGCACTGCCCGTCGTCGATACAAAAGGCTGTTTAACGGGTCGCTTAGATTTACAACAAGCCTGCAGAATAAGTGAACAAGAGAAAGATAGCCAATTATTCCAATCAGCTGGTTTGGTGGAAGAAGAAGATCTTTTTGCTAATGTGTGGAGCAGTAGTAAGAACCGTGCCATCTGGTTGGGTATTAACCTGATTACTGCCTTTTTAGCGTCCTGGTTTATAGGGCTATTTGAAGGCACACTACAACAAGTCGTTGCGCTTGCCGTACTGATGCCGGTCGTTGCCTCTATGGGGGGAATATCAGGCAGTCAAACTCTTACCCTTATTATCCGCGGACTCGCATTGGGACAAATTACAGATTCCAATAAAAAAGCGATTGTATTTAAGGAACTGAAAGTAGGTGTTATCAATGGCATACTTTGGGCCACGGTAATAGCGAGCATCACCTATCTGTGGTTTTCAAATCCGTTGCTATCGCTAGCTATTTATATTTCTATACTGGGTAATATTGTAATTGCTTCTCTGTCTGGTGTATGGGTACCCTGGTTATTGACTAAACTAAACATCGATCCCGCACTCTCAGGCTCGGTTATATTGACAACAGTAACAGATATTTTCGGCTTTATTACCTTCTTAGGGTTAGGGGCTTTGTTATTAACTTAAATTATACCAATTCCGTTAATTAGATGATCTATTTAGGCGTAGGAAAAATGGATGAAAGCAAGGCATTGATTGCAGTAACTAGTTGTTCTAATTGCACAAAATCGTATGGAACGATTTTGAACAGCTTTAGCTGGCCACAAAG
>NZ_JBFGZY010000075.1:0-19104 GCF_041586535.1 Psychromonas sp.
ACCTTGCCCTACGGGGCGCTAGCTCGAAAACCAGTGCTGCGTTGCACCAATCGAAAAGGGAATAACCATTACCTCATGTTGCGTCTTGCTCTGGTCTCCGAGCTCGTGCCTGACAAAGCATTTTGAAGTAACATGGGTATAGTTTAAAAAAACAGCACCAGCATATCCGCTCAGTTTCGCATTTTCCCCAACAACACGATGGCATAAATAAATATAAAAAACAGATAGTTATGAAGGAAAACAATAAATACTGAACAGGTTTTATCACAACCAGCCCCTTATGAGATAAAAGACCTTGTAAAAATCAATGTTTTCTTTTGGTCAGGGGCTTTTATTCTTCCTATACTCGTTGTTATCAAGCGCTCTTCATCTATCGTGGAATCATCCACAAAAAGATGGGTAACAAATTGTAATTAAAGACTTTTAATGAAAATCTCTATTTTATCCGAAATAGCGCATCTAAAGTAGACATTGCAGATTCGGAGTTAATTTCAGATCAAAACAGAACCATATTTTCACCGCGCATCGCTTAAAAAATATTCAGAGAGTGTTTTTTAAGCGGTGCGGAATATCAGTTTTATAGAATAAAACATCAACATAAGAGAGGATACATATGATGAACGCAATCAATGAATTGAAAAATGAGCATGCGGCGGTCAAGATGACATTAACTGTCCTGGACAGGATGATCAGCAGGCTGGAAAGGGAGCCAGATCAGAAGATCGTTGAGCACTTGGATCAGCTGGTTGGTTTTTTTCAGGTGTTTGTTGATAAATGTCACCACGGGAAAGAAGAGGATATTCTGTTTCCTGCTTTAGTTAAGCTGGGAGTTAACAGGGATGGCGGTCCTATAGGAGAGATGCTCTCTGAACATGAGCAAGGTCGAGGCTATATCAAAGGGTTAAAGGAAGCGGTGGAAAAGATAAAAAAGGGTCAGGCAAGCGGCGTCGTAGAGGCCGCTGAAAATGCCACAAGCTATATCGAACTTCTGAATAACCATATTGAAAAGGAAGAAAAAGTTCTTTTCCAGATTGGCGAGGAAGGCTTTAGCGAAGCAGAGCAGGCAGCACTCTATGCTGCATTTGAAAAGCTCGAGGAAGAAAAGATTGGGATTGGCAAGCATGAGGAACTGCATCAGCTACTGGACGGGCTGAAGGGTATATACCTGGAATGACCCTGTGTATCCACCACCAACACAGGGTGTGCTCCGCGCACCATGTAAAATTAGCCTTTTTCCTGACTTTATAGTAGCTTTTGGTGCATGGAGTGCACCCTGCAAATAAGTTCATATAATAAAGCGTCTTGGTATTATACCAATTCCGAGGGGGTAGCTCATTATAGCGGCTGTGTTAGCCGCCATCTGAATAAAAGTAAATGCGAGTAACAACATGACTAATCTAATCGGCTTTAAATTGATTCCTGATAGGATCGTAGTGATAACCAACTGATTTTAATTTATCAGTTAACGCTTTTTCATCTAAATTATAACGATGCGCGAGTTCATCCAAACTATCACACTCTATCCGTAAGCGTTCATTGATAATACCAAAAACAATCTCGGCATCCATGCTTAATAAATGTTTAATTTCCATCATAATTGCGCCCTCAAATTATTAACATCAATACAATAATAGTATTGTTAGATAAATTAGCAGTGCTGTTTATAATAAAAAGCTGCAAAATTGGATCTCTCCCGCCCTTCTTTAGCCAACAAAAGCAACAGGGATTGTGATCAAAATTCAGTTAACGCTGGGAAGTTATACAACCACATCTTTTTATCTTATTTGGGTATTTATTGTTATCTAAACGCGTTACACTTTTTGCCATCATTAACTGTTAATGGCGTCAATATGAATTCAGAAAATAATAATCCTGAGCGGTACAACGAAGCGCAATTAATAATATCTGAGCAATGGTTAACCAGACTGGCTGCTGAGCCGGGTAAAAAACGTCTATTAGATCAACGCACCCCTTTTCAACGGGATAAAGCACGTGTTTTACACTCAGCCGCTTTTCGCCGTCTGCAGTCTAAAACCCAAATTCATAATAACGGCTTGAGTGACTTTTACCGCACCCGTCTGACCCACTCTCTCGAGGTCGCGCAAATCGGCGCGGGTATTGTCGAGCACCTGAAACTGACGCAACCTGAATTCAGTAACTTATTGCCAGATAACAACCTTATTGAAACCATCTGTTTAAGTCACGATATTGGCCACCCTCCCTTTGGTCACGGCGGCGAAACGGCGCTCAATTATATGATGATTGAGCACGGTGGTTTTGAAGGCAACGGACAGACATTCCGGATTTTAACCCAGCTTGAGCCTTACACTGAATTTAACGGGATGAACCTGACCCGCAGAAGTTTGTTAGGATTATTAAAATATCCTGTCTGCCTGAGTCAAATCAGCGCTGCTTATCCGATAGATACCAGTCGTAATTTCCGGGAGTTAAAAACTGAAGAGTGGATGCCGGCCAAAGGTATTTACGATCACGATCAGGATTTATTAAATCAGGTACTCAGCCCGCTATCAGAGAGCGATCAAACTTTATTCCAATCTTTGCGTCCGCAGAAAGGGCATGCTCCAAGCCACAAAAAATCACGTTATAAATCTTTAGATTGCTCAATCATGGAAATTGCCGATGATATTGCTTATGGCGTACATGATTTAGAAGATGCCATTGCAATGGGGTTTATCAGTAAACCTCTGTGGCAGGAAAAGGTGGTGATGCAGTTGAGTCAAATAACGGATTTCAGTCTTCAGGAGCAGCTTACAGAGCTTAGCGATAAGCTCTTTTCACTGCAGCACTTTAAACGTAAAGATGCGATTGGCGCGCTGGTGAATGCACTGATTACTTCAATTTACATTAAAAAGGTCAATGACAAATTCAGCGATCCCCTACTCGCTTATAACGCTTACTTGGCACCGGCAATGTTTAAGGTGTTAAAAATCCTTAAAAGCTTTGTATTAAATTACGTTATTAAAAGCCCTGATTTACAAATACTTGAATATCGCGGGCAGCAAATTTTAATGGAATTATTTGAAGCTTTTAATGCCGGCCCCTTACGCTTTTTACCAGAACAGGTAAAAACGCTGTGGCGGGCACAAAAGGGGGACATTTCCCGTGAAAAACGCATTATTGCCGATTATATTTCCAGTCTCACCGACAATCACGCCCTGCGCCTGCACTCACGCTTATTCAGCAGTCACCAAAGCCCGGCAATGATTGGCGAACATAGCTTTTAGATTAGCAAACTACCTGAAGATAAAAATTCAGGTAGTTTGTTTACGCTCTCAGGCAGCGCTATGCTTTGCGCTGTTGAGGTGCGCTAAAGAGAGCGGATAATGACGCTGCTGCGCTAATTTTTCCGCCTGCTCGTTGATCGCCTGCTCGCTAATGCCCTGAGTGATCGGGAAATAACGGCTTGGTTTAATCTCTGCAGCAAGCAGATTTTGGGCAATCATCTGCTCAACAATCTCATCTGCAGAGGTTAAAACCGAGGATGCTTTAACCGTTTCGCAACGCGCATACCTTGCCCCGACAAAAGAGACCGTTGCCGCTCTTAAACTGGGCTCTCCTCCGGGTATCTGCTGTGCCCCGAACAGGGGTTTAGCGCCGATCTGCGCAGACTGAAAACTGGGAATATAAGGAGTAAGATGATTTATTGAGCGTTGTGTACGTTCAATTATCTCCTCTTCGCTCCACTGAAAATCAATTTTATGAATAAATTTATCTGCTAATCTGGGTTGTGCACTCTGTTCATTGCTGGCAACTAAACCCTGCTCGAACAGGGTAATATCTTCCGTCATACCATGCAGTTGAAAATAACCACCGGGATAAGGGGTAAACTGCGCCATGCCATTCGGAGTACCCCGTTCACCAAAGAAAACCACTTCCGGCCAGAGACTGTTACAATCGGACCAACGGGCTACGTAGGCGGCTTTAAACTCTACCAGACGGTCACGTTTAAAACCCAGCATATCGTCAATCACACCACTTCTGAAACCCGCTGCATTAATTAAATAATCAAATTCAGCCTGTTTATTTATCCCGCCCTGCTGATAATCGATTATCCATGACTGCTTGCTTTCGGATGCAACAATATTGTTTACTGTCGTATTGGTGAACAGCTGGCAGTGGTCGTTTTCCTGCAGAGAAAGTGTGCAGCTGGCACTTAAACGAAATAAATTTAAACCATATTCCTGTACCATAATCAGCGGAAATTTAAGCTTATCCAGATCCACATATTTGGCAACCGGGATCATCCACTGCGCCAGGCTCTGCGGATTTTGTAGCGGCTCCTGTAGTGCCAGAGCTTCCAACTCTTCACGTTCGAATAACCGAAAATAATCCTGGCTGTCACCCAGCACCTTATTTTTTGAATCCTGGTCAATTAAACGCTGATACTCAGACTGTAGTTTATGCAGCCGCGGCAAAAGCTGCAAAGGAGTGCCGCTATCATGCTCAGGCACTGCAAGCACGGTTGGCCGGTAATCTGCAGCAAAGGGGTATAAACGCAGCAGATCAACGGATTGTGCCAGCAGCGTCAGACATTGCTGTTCAGAAATTTCCCGGTATAAATTACCACCTGCATGCAGATGGCAAATTGGCGGACCGTTAACCAAACTGGGGCCTTTCTCCAGCAGCGAAACATTTATCCCTAATTCACTTAAATATAACGCAATGCTTGCACCCGCAATGCCGCCGCCTACGATCGCAACATTGAGAGAATTCGGGTGATCTGCTTGTTTCTTTTCTTCTGCCATTGTCAACCTGATTACTTTAACTGATAAAATTTTATAATTAATGCTAGCAAATCATTAACTTAATGTGGCAACAATATCAGCAAAATCATCAAAAACAGCTTCGGGATTATGCATACCAATATCTTCACCGTAGTTATAACCGTAAGTTAAACCGATAGATTCCATATTTGCCGCTTTGGCAGCTAAAATATCATTTTTTGAATCGCCAACCATTAAACACTGCTCAACACTGACCGAAAGTTTTTCACAAACATGCAGTAAAGGCAATGGATCGGGTTTGCGTTTTTCCAGGCAGTCACCACCAAGCAGCATTTCAAATAATCCGGTCAGCTGCAGCCCGTCTAAAATCGGCTCGATAAACTCAAAGGGTTTATTGGTCACAATGACCAAGCGGTAGCCTTTCGCTTTTAATATTTTCAAACACGCACGAACACTGGGGTAAAGTTGGGTATCAATGCAGAGGTTATTTTTATAAAACTCTAAGAATATCTGCAGGGATTTTTCAAAAAGTGCCGGGTCAATATCCTGATCAATTTCGGCTTGGCCTGACAGCCCTCTTTTTACCAGCACCTGCGCACCATTACCTACCCAGGAACGGATGATATCCTGCTCAAAAGTCGGTCGCTTTAACGTGCTGAGCATATGATTAATCGCTAATGACAAATCCGGGGCACTGTCAATCAGAGTGCCGTCTAAATCAAACAGGATGACTTCTTTATTTGTAAATTTCAATGTTAAGGCCTTTGCTAAATCAATTAGTTGGAAAAGAGAATATTATGCCATTTAGATTGTAAAAAGATAATCATTATCATTAAAGAATTGCAGCAGGTTTTAGTCCGCTATAAAGCAGTTCGTCCACAACGCATTCAGATAATCAAAAACTGTTAAGTACAAACTGCATTCTTTCTGCAGCACGGGTAATGAACATCTTAAATTGCCTTTATTTAAAACATAATATTCCCTTAATAAAACTTCCTGCTGCTGGCTATTTAATTGGTTGATACAGATGCAGGAAGCTAAATCATAAGCTGGACAGGCTAATGCGGCATACTCCCAATCCAGGATTTTAACTTCTTCTCTGCTGTTGATTACGAGATTATTTAAAGAAAGATCACCGTGACATAAAAGATTTTTCGGACTGTGTTTATCCAGGACAAGGGCAAGTTTTAAAATGCGCGAAAATCTCTGTTGATCAATGTGTTTGTTTCTATTTTTTTTGAGTTGCTTGAGGTTAGAAGATAAACTTTGCTTTTGGGCATAAACTGCCGGCAAGTGATGAATTTTAGTCAGCTGCAGTGCAAGCAGGTTCACAGTCTCTGAGGTTAGCGGTGAATTGCTTAGCACCTCACCGGGAAAATATTCCTGCAGCTGATAGTGATCATTGTACGCCAGCACCTGCGGGGTAAAGCCCGCATCACTGGCCAGCTGATGTACCTTTAACTCACATCTCCTGTCATCTGCGTCGCGTGCTGTCTGGTTGAGGCGTTTAAAAACGCTTTGTTTACCATTACTGAAAGTTAATAAAAAAACCTCATTACTGAGTGCCTGCCTAAGCGGCTGAACACGCATTAATAAGCCGGTTTTTCTGTCTGAAATCCAGGTCAATTCTTGCTTCGTCAGCTCTTTCTCTGGTAAAAAAGGCACAACTTTATTGGCTTAACCAGGGGGTAATACGGCTCACACTCAACGCTAAATTCTTATCTGCCTGCTGTGCATGCAACACCGCATTGGCTATTAACAAGTCACCATTTTCAGCAAAGCTTACCTGCTCCGGCAACATGGATAACTGCAGCTCGCTAAGCGGCTCGGCCAGCTGCACACGTACACCGGAAAAATCAGGTAAAAAATATTTACCGACCATACCGGCGTTCTTTTTTAATACCCCTTCGAGCTGTGTACTGATCAATGCCAATTTAGAATATGACAACTGCCCCAGTTCAGATTGTTTAGCCATGATTGTGACCTGCAAATCACACTGATAATTTTCCTGACCTGCTAACAATTCGACCTCAATGGTCGCACCATCTTTGCGGTGCTGATCTGAATAAAAAGGTAATAATCGCCCCTGTTCGGCTATTTGAATCGGATCCCGCTGCCGGTCCACCAGCAGATAGGCATTGTTGATTAAACATGCATTTCCTGTCTGTTTATCGCGCAGATAAAAAGCTGTCGTAACATGTTCATATTCAAGCTTATAAAGGGTTTTCATATAACCGAAAAAAAGAGAATAATCTAATTTTAAGGAAGCGCCAAACGCACTGTTTACTGTTAATAATAGAACCCAAAAAAATCCCAAGCGCATTAATTAACTTCCTTGCCCTATTCCACAAATCGCCAGATTACGCATCAAAACCGCCGCTATGATTATTACTATCATGATCTGCTCCAGCCGGGCGCTCTATTGCCACCACACTGACGCCGCAAACTTGACGATAAATAATGCCCATAAAATTAAAATAGAAAGGCACGAAGAAAAATAATCCTAAACCGGAAGGAATGGCCGCCACAAAAAATAACAGCATCAATAGGAAATAGATAAAAGTAAACTGTATTATATTTTTATTGACGATCTTAAAAGAAAATCTCACCGCCATTAACGGGGTTAATTTTTTTTCTGCAATAAGAGGGTTTACCAGACAAAAGACCATGTTCAGATACAGCAGAGCAACAATGGATAACTGCAAACCAATATTCCCCAAGACCGCCGTTAATACCATACTCACGGTATTAGAGATTAAACTGACGATCATCGTAGCCAGCGATAGCTTTAAAATGAGATTAAAGTGGTTAAAAATATCATTTGCTTTGGTTTTTAACCCAATCGAGTGATGGATCCCCATCATCTGCAATGCGGTTAATAAAGGCGGGGCAACTAATAAAGTGACAGCATAATTTAATACCATCTGCACAGTCGTTTCGTCTTCACCAAAAGAGTTAAAAATATAAACGTATGCAAGCACCAGCAGGGAAATGGTCAAAAAGCTGGCAATCGCCAGCGGCAGGTAATTCTTTTTCGTGATCACAAAAGCGTCTTTAAAAAGAGACTTAATATCAAAACGATAACCTTCAGTAAGTGATTTTTTAATATCACCACCCAAAATAAAATGTTTTTCATTCATACAAGCTAATTACCCTAAGTAAAATAAAGTTCGTCATTGCCAGTTCACAACTGCAGATCAGCAAATGCCGAACTATTGTAGGGAGTTCCAATAGCTTTTCAAGTTTATTACCTGTTTAGTATTGTGTTAACCAAATCCGGAAGTAACTTTGTCGCTTTTCCCTGCACAACCAGATCAAAGTGACTAACAATTTCACTGACTTGCAAATTCAATTCGATAGAAAACGCCCCCGCACTTTTAGCCTCTTCAACAAATCCGGCAGCAGGATATACCGTCCCGGAGGTACCGACGGCAATAAACAGATCCGCCTGAGATAAATGATGGTAGATAATATCTAAACTCAGCGGCATTTCACCAAACCAGACAATATGCGGGCGTAATGGGGAGGGATATTGGCAGCAATGACAGAGATCATCAATGTGAATATCATCATCACAGGGCATAATTTGATTGCTGTTAGGGCAGCGGGACTTGAGCAGCTCGCCATGCATATGAATGACATTTTTAGATCCGGCACGTTCGTGTAAATCATCGATGTTTTGTGTGACCAGTAAAAACTCCCCGGCAAACTTCTCTTCCAG
Organism: Psychromonas sp.; assembly: GCF_041586535.1. GTDB lineage: Bacteria > Pseudomonadota > Gammaproteobacteria > Enterobacterales > Psychromonadaceae > Psychromonas. The sequence goes on from NZ_JBFGZY010000075.1 coordinate 8,467, forward strand.
TTCAACCAGGGCAAAATGGGCCGCATTAGGTTTTTTATCTTTTAAATCCCGCCGGCGTTGATTATAAAAGTCCAGTACTAATTGCGGGTCTCTTTGATACCCCTCCGGGGTCGCTACATCTTCCAGTCTGTAGTTTTCCCACAAACCACCCTTATCACGAAATGTCTGAATACCCGATTCAGCGGAAATACCGGCACCGGTTAACACAACGATTTTTTTATAAACATGGGATGGCAAAAAAACACCTCCAAAAAGTACGTTTTTGTAATAATAGAAACGCGCCTGCTGAGCATATTATTTCGGCAGTCTCTCTGCACTGCCTGAGATGCCGAAAACAGTAAGGTAACAAAAGAATAATGATACTAAATTAAGAAAATAAAAATGTGTGAAAGTTCATAACTTTAACTTTCAAAAGGTTAAAAAAAAAGCCGCAAAAGCGGCTTTTTTATAAACTGACTAAAGTTTATCCTTGGTATCGGGTAGGCTTTCTTCTACCAACTCTTTGAGTTTTTGCCCGGCCCGAAAAGTAACAACTCGACGGGCAGCAATCGGAATATCTTCGCCAGTTTTAGGATTTCGACCTGGACGCTCACTTTTATCTTTTAATTCAAAGCCACCAAAACCGGAAATTTTAACTGCTTCTCCGTTTTCCAGTGTTGCTTTAATCTCTTCAAAAAATGACTCAACAAACTCTTTTGCTTCGCGTTTGCTTAAACCAATTTTTTCAGATAGATGCGTCGCTATTTCAGCTTTAGTCAGTGCCATAGATTAGTCTCTCAATGTTGCATTAAATTGTTCAGAAACTGCTTCAACAATTTTATTCACACTGTCAGCAATCTCTTGTTCTTCCAAGGTGCGCGTCGTATCTTGTAAGATCAAACCTATCGCTAAGCTTTTCTTACCCTCTGTTACGCCCTGTCCTTGGTATACGTCAAATAAGTTTACGCCAACTAACTGATTTCCGCCAATTTTTTCTATAAATTTTAGTACCTTACCCGCATTTAATTGTCCATCGACAACAAATGCCAAATCACGATGGTTGGCAGGAAACTTAGAAATATCACCCGCAGCAGGTAATTGACGCGTACAGATCTGCTCTAATTCAATTTCAAACACAATCGCACTACCGTTTACAGCAAAAGGTTTGCTCAAGCTTGGGTGTAATGTACCGATATAACCGACATTTTTCCCGTTACGGTAGATTCCGGCAGACTGACCGGGGTGCAACGCACTGTGTTTTTCAGCTTTAAATTCAAAACTTGTCGTATCGACACATAAATCCAGTACTGCTTCAAGATCTGCTTTCAGGTCAAAGAAATCAACCGTGCGCGACTCAATGTTCCAATGCTCATCATTTAAATTACCGATAATAACACCGGACAACACCTCTTCCTGACGAATACCATTTTCAGCATTTTCATCTTTAATAAAGCGCAGGCCCGTCTCAAATAAACGTACGCGATTTTGCTGACGTTTTTGGTTTTTAGAAACACTTTCTAGTAAACCCGTCCATAAACTTACGCGCATCGCCGACATATCTTTAGAGATCGGATGAGGCAGAATTAAGGCATCAGCTTCAGGGTGTAATTTCAGCTGTTTGTCCGGATCAACAAAACTATAAGTGATCGCTTCCTGATATTCACGGTTGACTAATACATCGCGGATTTTAGATAACTTCAATCTTGCTTCGTTGTGCTGAGGCATAGTTAATGCCGCTTGCGGCGCAATATTCGGAATATTGTTATAGCCATAAACGCGCGCCACTTCTTCAATAAGATCTTCTTCAATTTCCATATCAAAGCGGTAGGTCGGCGCGGTAGCCGTCCAGCCTTCAGCATTAGCTGTGATTTCACAACCAAGCTGGGTCAGGATCTGTTCAACACGCGCAGTATCAATAGAAATACCGATCAGACGGTCCAGTTTACTGCGGCGCAGAGTAATGGTTGCCTGAGCCGGAATATTTTCTTCGCTCAGCGCTTCAGTAACAGGGCCAACTTGACCACCACAGATAGACACTAACAGTTGTGTTGCCCGCTCCATCGCTTTTGCTTGTAAAACCGGATCGACACCGCGTTCATAACGGTGAGATGCATCAGTATGCAGACCATAGGCACGCGCACGACCGGCAATTGCCAATGGAGCAAAGAAAGCACTTTCCAGGAAGATATCTGTTGTACCCTCAGCAACACCTGAATCCGAACCGCCAAAAATACCCGCCATCGCCAGGGCTTTGTGCTGATCGGCAATCACCAGAGTATCGGTGTTCAGAACCACTTCTTTACCGTCTAATAAGGTTAGTTTTTCATCCTGCCCGGCAAGACGCACCTCAATGCCACCCTCTAATTTAGCCAGGTCAAAGGCATGCATAGGGTGACCGAATTCAAGCAGTACATACTGGGTAATATCAACTACCGCATCCACACTGCGCACACCACAACGACGTAATTTTTCAACCATCCACAAAGGTGTTTTCGCACCCTGGTTAATACCACGAATAACACGTCCTAAATAACGGGGACATGCTGTGGGTGCCTGCAGATTAACAGCAACCTGATCGTCAATAGTTACTGCAACGTTTTCCCAGGTCGGCTCTGTCACGGAGATCCCGTTTAACACCCCTACTTCACGGGCAAGACCGGCAATCCCTAAACAGTCAGCACGGTTAGCGGTTAAATCAACATCAATAATAACATCATCCAAATGCAATAAATCACGCACACAGGTACCCACCGGTGCTGCAGCAGGCAGCTCTAAAATACCGTCTGAACTTTCCGCCATACCAAGCTCTGATTCACTGCATAACATGCCGGATGACGGCTGGCCGCGCAATTTAGCCTTTTTAATTTGAAAATCACCGGGTAAAACAGCGCCAACCACAGCAACAGCCACTTTTAAACCTAAACGGCAGTTTTTAGCGCCACAAACGATATCAATTAATTCCGCTTCACCGATATTAACTTTGGTCACCTGCAGTTTATCAGCATCCGGATGCGGGCCGCATTCGACGACTTCACCCACCACCACTTTGCTAAATTCACCCGCAACAGGGCTTACATCATCAACTTCAAGACCGGCCATGGTGATTTGATGCGCTAATTCATCACGCGTAATTTCCGGGTTAACCCACTCTCGTAACCAAGCTTCACTAAATTTCATTATTCTTATCCTTACTTAAATTGCTTGAGGAAACGAAGATCGTTTTCAAAGAAAGAACGTAAATCATTTACGCCATAACGCAGCATGGTCAATCGTTCAACGCCCATACCGAATGCAAAACCAGAGTATTTGTCCGGATCAACGCCCATGCAGCGTAATACGCTCGGGTGAACCATGCCGCAGCCTAATACTTCTAACCAGCCGTTTTTACCTAATACATCCACTTCAGCAGAAGGTTCAGTGAACGGGAAATAAGATGGACGGAAACGTACCTCTAAATCTTCTTCAAAAAAGTTATGCAGGAAATCATGCAGAATCCCTTTAAGCTGAGTAAAGCTTACATTTTCAGCAATCATCAGGCCTTCAACCTGGTGGAACATTGGCGTATGAGTCTGGTCGTAATCGTTACGGTAAACACGCCCCGGCGAGATGATGCGGATCGGCGGATTTTCTTTTTCCATGGTACGGATCTGCACACCGGAAGTTTGCGTACGCAACACCAGCTCAGGATTAAAATAGAAAGTATCGTGATCCGCACGGGCAGGATGATGCGGCGGAATATTTAATGCGTCAAAGTTATGGTAACCATCTTCTACTTCGGGACCATTTTTTACTTCAAAACCTAATTCAGCAAAAAATTCAGTAATACGATCAACGGTACGGGTAACCGGGTGAACACCGCCTAATTTTGCGCCTCTGCCCGGTAAAGTAACATCAATAGTTTCCTGAGCGAGCTTGGCATTTAAGACGTCGGCTTCCATCGTCTGCTTACGGGCGACTAAAACCGCCTGAATCGCCTGTTTTGCCTTATTAATCAACTGGCCTGCAGCGGGTTTTTCTGCAGGAGGCAGCTTGCCCAAGCCTTTCATCTGCTCAGTCATTAAGCCTTTTTTGCCTAAATATTGTAAACGAATTTGTTCTAATTCGTTGCCGTCGACGGCGTTTTCTATCTGTTGTTGCGCATTAGCAACGATTTCATCAAGGTGTTGCATTCGTTTGGTCTCATTGTGAAGCAAGCAATAACAATCGTATTGATTGGACTTTAAGAAAATTAGCGCTAGATTTTACGCAAATCAGAGGGAGTTGGCTAGTAGATAGGCCAAATGAAAGCGAGTAAGCAGGGAATTAAACTAAATAAATCAACTCGCAAGGGGCAGAAAGAAAATAAACGCCAGCTTTTAACAGCACAAAAGAAGCGGACAGGTATTTTGTGCTGTTAACTGCATTATTCAACCGTCCACTGTTTTTCAACCAGCAGGGTGTCACCGTTATACAGCCGGCCGACAAAATGATCATTGCGAAAAACCTGGCCGACCCCTTTGGGCGTGCCGGTCATCAGCAGATCACCATCTTCAAAACTCATAAAAGTAGTGACTTCAGCGATAATATCCGCAGGTTTATGGATCATCAGATCATAATTAGCCAGCTGGATTAATTTATCGTTGATAAATAACTGCAGAGACAACTCCTGCAGCGCGCCGCTAAAACTGACAAAGTCACTAAATACAGCTGACTTATCAAAAGCTTTTGCACGCTCCCAGGGTAAACCCTGCGCTTTTAATGTCGATTGTAAAGCACGTTTAGTCAGATCTAAACCAATCCCTACGGCACTTATTTCCCCCTCCCTGATAACAAATGAGATCTCTACTTCATAATGGACAGGCTCGCTATCATCGCAGACTATCTGTCCGAAAATAGCGGAATTGGGTTTAACAAAAATAACCGGCTGGCTGGGCACCTCATTATTTAACTCTTTAATATGTTCCACATAGTTACGACCGATACAGACCACTTTAGAGGGGTAAAAGGGTTTTCCGTCGATATCAATTTGCTGCATGGTAGCGCCTTCTTAACAAATAAATTTAACCGCAGAAATAACGGTTTTATAACAACGGTTTGGACGTATCATAGACCAGTTCATAATATTGATTATTATTAAACTCAAACTCCTGGATCACCGTAAGCCCTAACTTGCCGGTGTGGGCAGCAAAAGAGCGAGGGTTAATTTTATTAATAAAAGTCACCAGAATAGGATAACGCAGGGCCATTTCACTGCGAGCAAAATCAAAAATTTTCTCCAGCATGCCTGAGCCGCGTACACTTTTATCAATGCACACCGGACCATACTGATAGGAGTTCTCAACACTCAGCCTTTGCCCTAGATAGGTTAAATTGGGCAAATCTTTGACCATATGGGCAAACATCGGCCAAATTGACCAAAACTGCCAGGAAGCGGCCATCACATAAGCCAGCACTTTATCGCCTTCAACAGCAATAAACAGCCCCTGCTCCTGCTGGATCAGATCCGTTAACTGCTGCTCGGTAAAAGCCGTTGTCACAAAACCGTCTTTTTTATCCGACTCATCAATAGTATCAAGCTGATATTTGGCGTGCAGTGCCAAGGTCGCCGGGATATCACTTAACTGCGCAATTCTAAATTCCATTTATAACCCTTTTTATTAACCGCTTAGTGGATAAAATCATACGTGAAAAATAGTGTTAAAAATACGTTACATTTTATTTTGTACAACTGGTACTAAGTTTTTTAACATCCACACATCACAGCCGCCATGAATTGTGCCGGCTAAGGGAGAGCTTAAATGTGCAAAGCCAAGTTTTTGATATAAGCCGATCGCACTGTCCATGTTCGCCAGAGTATCCAGATAACACTGCTTAAAACCGGCCGCCTGAGCAAAATCCAAACATTGCCCGGTTAATTTTTTACCTATCCCCAGCCCGCGTGCGCGGGGTAATAAAAAGAGCTTGCGCAGTTCGCATATCGTTTTACTGTTATTAAAAGGCGCGATGCCGCAGCCGCCGACTATCTCCCCGTCTAACCTGGCAATCAGATACAAAGAGGCCTGCTCAGGCAGATAATAACGGCTCATATTCATTACTTCAGGATCTGCAGGGCCAAAGCCCTCCCCTACCGCGCCATATTCCGCGCCGACCGTCCTGATGATATTGCAGATAACAGGGTCGTCAACCGCCTGTATTGGAGAAATTTCAACTCTCATCGTGAGCCTTTTATTAATAGTGACTAAGGGTGTTTTTGAAATAATGTCATTGGTGTAATTAGCTGACAAGTGTTTTTTCTGTCACTACACTATCCTGTCATTCCCGCCACACCGCCCGTCATTCCCGAAGTGTTGTATCGGGAATCTTATTTTCAAATAAGTCTCATAAGCGTAATTCGCTGACAAGTGTTTTTCTGTCACCCCAACACCCCTCATTCCCGAAGTATTGTATCGGGAATCTTATTTTCAAATCAGTCCCATAAGCGTAATTCGCTGACAAGTGTTTTTCTGTCACCCCACCGCCCGACGTTTCCGGCATACCATCCGTCATTCCCGAAGTGTTGTATCGGGAATCTTATTTCCAAATAAGTCCCATGAGCGTAATTCGCTGACAAGTGATTTTCTGTCACCCCAATACCCGACGTTTCCGGCACATCGTCCTGTCATTACCTACACCACCCGTCATTCCCGAAGTGTTGTATCGGGAATCTTATTTTCAAATAAGTCTCATAAGCGTAATTCGCTGACAAGTGTTTTTCTGATAATAACCCCATATTTTTTATTCAACGGTATAAGGCTCGATAAACCTAAAATTTCGCAATAAAAATATCTCCAGTGCCTTGATTATATAGATAATCTTAATTCTGTTTTGCTAAAAGCACTCTTTATTTAGAGTATCAGGTGTAATAGATTGAGTTTCACGTCAAAGTTAGAGCGATTACCAAGTAAAATATCAGGAGAAAGCGAGATGAAAAATACTGCTACTGTTAATGATCATATCTCACAGAGTCAATTACAGCGCGCGCGCAGCTTGGATTTACCTTCGCGAGAAGCAATGCTTCAACGCGCCCCTTCAGTTCAGCAGTTTTGGGATAAGAATAGACACTTACTCAGCGATGCGTGGAGAGAGTGGGAGGAAAGCGAGCAAGAGTGCCTTTTTACTCCTGATGACTCCCTGCTTGGTGCGAATCTGCGCGATGCTGTTGTGCAGGCATGGGAGGATCCGACGAAAGAATCAGCGGTACGGGATCTTTGGCAGGAAGTGTCTCCTGGCGTTTTCCAGTGCCAATTCTTTGACCCGGAGCGCCTTGCAGACTTACGCGGCTATCTGGAAGACTTAGCCAATGCAAAAATACCACTGCGTCCACCCTACGGCATTGTGCTGAACCGCCGCGGCGCTATGCTCGACCCTCGCTCTGAAGGATTTCTTGCCGCACCAGGCTTTCAGAGGTTCTACCGTGAGCTGGTTGAGAAGTATATGCGCCCGATCGCTCGCCTCTTGTTCCCCGAAGTGATGGGGTATGATACGCAGACATTTGGCTTCTCAATTCAGTATCAAGCCGGCATGGACACCTCGCTGCGCCTGCATACCGACGCGTCTGCTGCGACACTGAACATCAACCTGAACCTACCCGGGGAGGAGTTCACTGGCTCGGAAGTAGACTTTTACGATCCGAATACAGGCCGTGTAAAAAGGCTCACTTTCAAGCCCGGCAGCGCAATGATTCACCGGGGCAATGTGCCACACGCTGCTCAGCCCATAACCAGTGGCGAGCGTTCAAACTTGGTACTGTGGCTGTATGGGGATCATATGCAAATACCGCAACAGGCAGAGCAGAACGTGGATATCGACGCACACCTGCGCTGGACAGTCCCATCTCTTGCTTTAAATCGCAACGAACGCAATATTCGCTGTTATGATTAAGGTACAAGCTACCTTGTTAAGTGTTTAAGTAATATGTTGCGGGAACCGTTAATATCTCGATCAACGATAAACCCATCACCTTTAATTATTTTTGACGATCCTAGCTTTTCATCAATACTACCGTCCCAAGAACGGGTTTTTGATGTATAGGCTTCGTTGCAGTCCACAACATGCTTACCATATTTCTTAGCGTACCACTTGAGGCGTAACTTAAAACCGTAATGGTTTAGGTCAAGCATCTGGCGGCAAGTATTGCGGCGTATCGTGCGTATTTTTTTGTTTTTGCGCGTTACCATTCCTTTTGTTTCAAAGGTTGGTAAGAAGATAACGTCATAATTAGAGACAAGCACAAAGGCTAAACGGTTATGCAAGTCCAATATAAGATCATCTTTTTTGCATTTTAGGCGATTAATTTCTTTGTCAAAATAAACAAGCCGATCACGCACCCACTGAGGCATGTCAATAAGCTTAACGCCTTTTACTTTGTTGAAGATTTTCTGTTTTTGCCCAATTAATTTATCGACCCGTTGCATTAATGGAAACAGTTTTTCTTTCGCAAAATCATCACCAACAATTAACGCATCATCCTGACTAAAGCAGGTTGCAAACGTCCGTACACCTTGATCTACACCAACGACTCTCACTTCACCTTGGATATCGGTATTAAGCTCGATATGTTGTTGTACTTGAATAAACCAACGCCCCTTGTCACAAGTTATTGTGCAAGACTTACCAATAGCTTCACTTGGGACAGATTCTGTTAAATGGATTTTACCTAATGCCTTTACGCAAGGGTTTAAGCCTTTTGGTAATCGGTCAATGCTAAAGGAATGCACAGACCCCTTGCGACTTTTAAAGCCAATTTCACTAAAGCCTGATTTAGCCCCTTTAAGCTTTTTGTTATTACTACAAACCGCTTTAAAAGTGGTGGCGGCAGCGAGTGTACCATTGTCAGATATCAAGGAGTTGTATGCTCGACCGGATTCTTGTTGCTCTTGCTCAACCTGAGCCTTAATAGCAGGCCGCATATTAATGAACTTGCCGTTTTCATCTTTATAAGAATCGTTTCGGAAACGTTCAACTGCGAGGTTGTAGGAACGTCTGTACAAAGCTAACGCATCAAAGTAAGCCGCTTTATTTTCCGGGTAGAATCGGATTTTTTTTGAGGCGATTATTTTTACGCCTTTCTGCGGAGCGCTTACCGTAGTGGCTGTTGCAGAATGAGGTAACGAAACCGATAAGTTCTGTTGTATCGAATGACTCAGAGGCTTGATTTTTATCATCCAGGATCTCGATGCGTCCACCTGATAGTTCAATAAGCCACTTGATAAGCTCGAAGCCTGACCTTGCAAGACGGTCTTTTGTGGCAACCACAATGTGGACTGAATGACCGAGCATTGCGGATTCCAAAATGGACTGCAATCCTTTTCGTTTAAAGTTGAAAGCGCTGGCAACGTCACTGATAAACTCTGCGTCTGGGTATCAACTAAGGAGAATGTTTTGCTGTGTGTCGATACTCGACTTTTGCTTGCTTGAGCTAACTCTTGCATAGCAGACTCACCTTTGTTGAGTTATAAAAATACGATTGTGACCGCCTTCGGTTTGCTTCACTTTATCGTAAAAGCCACTTTCAATTTTTCGCCTAATTGTTTGGGTAGTAACGCCTTCAACCTTGGCGAGCTTTGTTGTGAAAACCCACATACTTAAAAAACCCAAACTGTTATTATATGGCTCTGTTCCACTTCAGTGTTGGTTAGCTCAGCTATACTCATAACAACCACAATATCATGAGGTTAATGTTATGAGTAAAGTAACTTTTACTGTTTTTCAACAGAGTATTGAAGACCTATCTTATATTGAGCTAAAACGCTTAAATCATCAAATTGATGTCCAGCTTTCTAAGAATGAAGTCGGCCAAGTCCTTGCCAAACATGAAAATGACATCTCAAAATGTCCCCATTGTGGTAACTGCACATTATCGAGGTGGGGTAGCACTAACCAAGGAAAGCAACGTTATCGCTGTAAAAATTGCTCTAAAACATTCAGCACTCTCACCGGAACGAACCTTTTTAGAATGAAAAAGCCTGACAAGTGGTTGAAATACATCGAATGTCTATGTCTTTCAAGTAGTTTGAGATATGCAGCAAACTTGTTAAATATTAACTTAAAAACTGCATTCAGATGGCGTCACCGGTTACTAAAAAGCCCTTGTGCTCACAAGCCGACAGAATTAGTTGGCATTATTGAAGCGGACGAAACCTTTGTGCCGGAGAGCTTCAAAGGTTCGAAAAAAATGCCAAGAGAATCAAGAAAACGTGGTGGCGGAAATCCACCGAAAGTTCCTATTTTACTAGCCTTGGATCGCAATGGAGCAGTAAGCCATTACGTCTTAAATCAAGATACGAAAGAAGAACTTAGCTTGGCATTGAAGCCTCTTTTAACACCAGATTCCGTGCTGTGCACTGATGGAAACTTATCTTACAAAAGTATTGTTCAAGAACTTGATTTTAGCATCGATCACAAACGACTCATTGGCTTGGATAAACAAAAAGTGATTGATAAAATTTATCATATTCAAACGCTTAATAACTTTATGATGCGTTGGAAAACGTGGATGAAACGTTTTTTTGGAGTTGGAACGGGTTATATGGAGCATTATATTGCATGGTTTATCTTCATGGAAAACAAAGAATCTTACAAAAACAAAGTTTGGCTTAATGAAGCTCTTGAATAAGATCAACACCGAAGTGGAACAGAGCC
>NZ_JBFGZY010000076.1:0-18967 GCF_041586535.1 Psychromonas sp.
AATGGTCATGACATCTTGTTTGATGGTATATGCCTCATTAGAGCATCAGATACGCAAAAAGCTCAAAGAAAAAGCACTCAACTTCCCGGATCAAAAGAAAAAACCAACTCAAAATCCAACAGCTCGCTGGGTATTTCAATGCTTCCAAGGCGTTACGGTTATTTATCTGGAGGAACAAGCTCCTATGGTGGTCAATTGGAAGGAGCGGCAGCAAGTTATTATTGACTGTTTAGGGGAACGTTACAGGAAAATATATTCTTAAAACGGGTGCGGAAGATCAGCAATATCTGTTTCCCGCAAATCATTTAGCCGTTGATCCCCGCACAGGTATAACGAGGCGGCATCATATTTCAGAGCAGAGTGTGCAGCGCAAAGTCAAACAGGCCATTCGCAAGTTACGGATCATAAAAAAAGCGGGGTGTCATACTTTCCGACACAGTTTTGCGACGCGTTTATTGGAAGCGGGTACCGATTTACGCAATATTCAGGAGTTACTCGGGCACAGAGATATCAGCACAACGCAGATCTATTTACATGTTGTCGGTTTACATGAACGCGGCATTGTCAGTCCCATTGATGGTCGCTAAACTATTGCAGTTTATATTGCCCCAGCTTGATATTTAAAGCCTGCCCTGTTTTGAGAATGGCAAAGGCTGGACAGGCAAAAAAATGAGCACGTCCACTCTGCAACGTTACAACTTTTAGGGGTGATATTTCAGCACGTTTTACCTAAGGGATTACGGTTTGTTATGCGGAATGGTATTATCTGTTTTACAAACAAAAAGACCTCGTTAATAAACGGGGTCTTTTTGTTGTTGAAAATAACCTTACTTATTTATTACCAGCCGGTAACCTCACGTAATGCTTTACCGATTTCAGCAAGTGATTTTGTGGTTTTTACACCGGCATCCTGCAGTGCTTTAAACTTATCTTCAGCTGTGCCTTTACCACCCGCAATAATCGCACCGGCATGCCCCATACGCTTGCCGGCGGGAGCGGTCACACCGGCAATGTAGGAAACAACGGGTTTAGTAACATTCGCTTTAATAAATGCAGCCGCTTCTTCTTCTGCAGTACCACCAATTTCACCAATCATTACAATGGCTTCCGTCTCCGGATCTTCCTGGAAAAGTTTAAGGATATCAATAAAACTTGAACCGGGAATAGGATCACCACCAATACCAACACAAGTTGACTGACCAAAACCTTCGTCAGTCGTTTGCTTAACAGCTTCATAAGTTAAGGTACCTGAGCGGGAAACAATGCCGACTTTACCTTTTTTATGAATGTGGCCGGGCATAATACCGATTTTAGATTCATCAGGTGTAATAATTCCCGGACAGTTTGGCCCAATCATTACCACACCAGCCTGATCCAGCTTGATTTTAACTGTCACTAAATCAAGTGTCGGGATACCTTCCGTGATTGTCACAATCAGTTTAATACCGGCATCGATTGCTTCTAAAATAGCATCTTTACAGAACGGAGCGGGTACAAAGATAACCGTCGCTGTCGCGCCGGTTTTTTCAACAGCTTCACGTACTGTATTAAACACAGGAAGCCCTAAATGTATTTGTCCACCTTTACCTGGAGAAACACCACCGACCATTTTTGTACCGTATTCAATAGCCTGCTCAGAATGAAAAGTACCCTGACCACCGGTAAAACCCTGACAAATTACTTTAGTATCTTTATTAATTAAAATGCTCATTATTTGTCAACTCCTACTGCTTTAACGGCTTGCTCTGCAGCGTCGCTCAGCGAAGTTGCAGCGATAATATTAAGACCGGAATCAGCAAGTATTTTACGTCCTAGATCTGCATTATTCCCTTCCAAACGGACGACAACAGGTACCGACACTCCGACCTCTGCCACCGCGCCAATAACGCCTTCGGCGATTAAATCACAGCGAACAATACCACCAAAGATATTAACCAAAACGGCCTCAACCTTCTCATCGGAAAGTATAATTTTGAATGCTTCCGTCACACGCTCTTTTGTTGCACCGCCACCAACATCGAGGAAGTTAGCAGGTTTTCCGCCATGTAACTGCACAATATCCATGGTCCCCATTGCCAGACCGGCACCGTTGACCATACAGCCGATATTCCCGTCCAGCGCAACATAATTAAGTTCCCACTGTGCCGCATGCGCTTCACGCTGATCATCCTGGGTTGAATCATTCATATCACGCAGTACTTTCTGACGATATAACGCATTTGAATCGATCGATATTTTTCCATCCAAACAGATTAAATCATCCTGGGCAGTAACAACCAGCGGATTAATCTCTAATAACGCTAAATCTTTCTCATGGAAAATCTTTGCCAGCCCTAAGAATATATCCGTAAACTGACGGATTTGTTTACCATGTAATCCCAACTTGAATGCCAGTTCGCGGCCCTGATAGGCCTGTGCCCCAACCAGAGGATCAATAACTGCCTGATGAATTAATTCCGGCGTTTGTTCGGCAACTTTTTCAATTTCCACACCACCTTCAGTTGATGCCATGAAGATGACACGCTGTGATGCGCGGTCAACAACGGCACCTAAATACAGCTCATTGGCGATATCTGAACAACTTTCAACCAGTAATTTATTGACCGGTTGTCCTTTCGCATCGGTCTGATAAGTCACTAAATTTTTACCTAACCACTTGTGCGCAAAATCACGTAAACCTTCTTTGGATTTGACCAGCTCTACCCCGCCCGCTTTACCGCGACCACCAGCATGAACCTGACACTTAATAACCCATTTATCTCCACCAAGCTGAGAAGCGGCATGTACCGCCTGTTCAGCACTGTCACACGCAATCCCTTGCGGTACAGGTAAGCCATATTTTGCAAACAACTGTTTTGCCTGATATTCATGCAAATTCATGATTTTTATCCATTGTATTGTTTAAACTTAGTGGCCTTAATAAATAAGACCGTGAGGGTTAATATACTACAAGGTAGCAGACAGTTGTTTATTTTAAATGAGCAAATCAACCACTGTCCGGTCTTTTTGCTTAAACATCGAGCAGTAAACGTGTCGGATCTTCAAGTAACTCTTTAATGGTTACCAGAAAGCTCACTGATTCTTTACCATCAATCAAGCGGTGATCATAAGAAAGTGCCAGATACATCATCGGTAAAATTTCCACTTTTCCATCAATCGCCATTGGACGATCCTGGATTTTATGCATGCCCAAAATAGCCGCTTGTGGCGGGTTGATGATAGGGGTTGATAACAAAGAGCCAAATACTCCGCCATTCGTCACAGTGAAGTTACCGCCCATCATTTCATCAACGGTTAATTTTCCATCCCGACCTTTAATGGCAAGTGCTTTAATGCCTTTTTCTATTCCAGCGACACTTAAGGTATCAGTATCACGTAAAACCGGTGTTACCAGACCGCGAGGTGTTGAAACAGCAATACTGATATCAAAAAAGTTATGATAGACAATTTCATCGCCATCAATAGCCGCATTCACTTCCGGGAAACGTTTTAGTGCTTCTGTCACCGCTTTGATATAAAAGGACATAAAGCCCAAACGTATACCATGTTTTTTCTCAAAAACCTCCTGATATTGTTTGCGCAGATCCATGATCGGTTTCATATTTACTTCATTGAATGTCGTTAACATCGCAGTAGAATTTTTCGCTTCCAATAAACGCTCGGCAACACGTTTGCGTAAGCGGGTCATCGGCACACGCTTATCACTGCGCGCAGCCACCGCGGCGACAATATCAACTTGCGGCGCGGTCTGCTCTTCGTTTTTCACAACACGATGTTTTTCAACATCTTCACGGGTGATCATACCGCCTTTACCTGTTGCTTTGATTTCAGAAGCATTCAGACCTTTTTCAAGCATTAAACGCCGCACAGACGGACTTGCATCGGCGGTAATGGCCGGCTCAGCCTTTTCAGGTTCAGTGGCTTTTACCGGCGCCGCTTCACCTTCTTTTATTTGACCTAATACTTGCTTGGAATGAACAGTCGCCCCCTGTTCTTCAATAATTTTTTCTAATATGCCCGACGCAGTTGCCGGGACTTCCAGCACTACCTTATCGGTTTCTATTTCAACAAGCACTTCATCACGTTCAACAAAGTCACCCGCTTGTTTATGCCAAACTGCAACGCTCGCATCTGCAACTGACTCTGGAAGTTCCGGCACCAATATATCAATCATAATTAACGTTTCCTACGGTAAAATCTCTCAACTAAAAATTCGGGATTTATGCTGTTTGCTCTTCAACAATAGCAAGTGCTTCATTGATTAATGCCTTTTGCTGTTTCAGATGTAAAGACATATAACCAACAGCAGTAGAAGCGGAGGCTTCACGTCCTGCATAATATAATCGCGCTGAATCAGGCAATACACTTCTGAAATGATGCTGACTACAATACCAGGCACCTTGATTTTGGGGTTCTTCCTGACACCAGACAAAGGCTTTAACATGCTGATAAGCAGCTAAAATATCACTAACTTCATTGGTAGGGAACGGGTATAACTGTTCAATACGAATAATTGCAACATTTATTAACTCTGCATCACGGCGTTTAGCTAAAAGTTCATAATAGACTTTACCGCTGCACAAAATAACACGGTCTACTTTTTTTGGATCATGCTCATCAATCTCGGCAATCGCATTTTGAAATGTGCCGTGCGCCAGTTCATCTAAACTGGAAACCGCTTCAGGATGGCGCAATAATGATTTCGGAGACATCACGATCAATGGACGACGCATTGAGCGCACCACCTGGCGACGAAGCATATGAAAAACTTGTGCCGGGGTAGAAGGAACGCATACCTGCATATTATGCTCTGCGCACAATTGCAGATAACGTTCTAATCTGGCAGAAGAATGCTCAGGCCCCTGCCCCTCATAACCGTGTGGTAAGAGCACCGTTAAACCGCACATCCGGCCCCACTTCTGCTCACCGGAAGATAAGAACTGGTCGAAGACAACCTGTGCTCCGTTTGCAAAATCACCAAACTGCGCTTCCCATATACATAAACCTTTTGGCGCCGCCGTAGAGTAACCGTATTCAAATGCTAAAACCGCCTCTTCGGAAAGCACTGAGTCATAAACATCAAAGTGACCTTGCTGTTCGGCGATATTTTTAAGGGGAATATAACGTTTGCCTTCCGTCTGCTCGTGTAATACAGCATGACGATGGAAGAAAGTTCCACGCCCGGAATCCTGACCGACTAAACGAATATTAAATTGACTGTCGATCAGCGTCGCATAGGCTAAATTTTCCGCAAACCCCCAGTCACATAACTTTTCACCACTGGCCATTAATTTACGATCATCATAAATCTTTTTAACACGTGAGTGCTGCACTTCGGATTCAGGATAATGGCTAATTAATTTTCCTAACTCGATTAAACGCTGTTTAGGAAACTCCGGCTCATAGGGTTTATCCCAGTCATGTTTAAGATAAGGCGTCCAGTCGATGGAGTGGCGGTGCATTGCCTGCCACTCTTTAACAACACATTCACCGTTATCCAGGGCATCCCGGTAATCTGCAATTAATTGTTTAGCATAGTCCGCCTGGATAACACCTTCAGAGACCAGTTGCTGGGCGTAAATCTCACGGGTTGTCGCATGTTTTTTTATTTTTTTATACATCAAAGGCTGCGTCGCACTTGGCTCATCGGCTTCATTGTGACCATGACGCCGGTAGCAGACTAAATCAATAAGCACATCACGCTTAAAGGTGTTGCGGAAATCAAGTGCGATTTGCGTCACCAAAATAACCGCTTCCGGGTCATCTGCATTAACATGAAAAATAGGTGCCTGAACCATTTTTGCAATATCGGTACAAAAACGGGTTGAGCGGGTGTCTTCAGGGTTAGACGTGGTAAAACCGATTTGATTGTTGATAACAATGCGCACTGTGCCGCCAACTTTAAATGCACGTGCCTGCGACATATTAAACGTTTCCTGCACAACCCCTTGACCGGCAATCGCTGAATCACCATGAACAGTAATAGGTAATACACTTTCACTGACGCCATTTAAACGCTCTTGACGGGCTCGAACTGAGCCTAATACCACCGGGTTAACAATCTCTAAATGCGAAGGGTTAAAGCTAAGTGACAGATGCACATTACCTTTGGGTGTTTGAAAATCACTACTGAACCCCTGATGGTATTTAACATCACTGGAGCCATCAACAATGGTATTTTTACCGGCGAATTCATCAAACAGATCGGTGGGTTTTTTACCAAACACATTCACCAGTACATTAAGGCGGCCACGATGTGCCATCCCTAATACAACCTCCTGAGCCCCCTGTTCTCCGGCGCGTCGAATCAACTCTTTCAGCATCGGTACAAAAGAGTCACCACCTTCTAAAGAAAACCGTTTTGCCCCGGGAAATTTAGAACCGATGTAACGTTCCAACCCTTCAGCGCCGGTCAACTCCTCAAGAAAACGATTTTTTGCTTCTTCGCTGAAGGAAGGTTTACTTTCACAGGATTCAATACGCTTTTGGATCCAGCGCTTTTCCTCGGTATTGGTGATATGCATATATTCCGCACCAACCGAGCCACAATAGGTACGTTTCAGCGATGCAACAAGATCACGCAACACCATAGTTTCATTGGAAGCAGCATAAGAGCCGACGTTGAAACTGGCATCCAGATCAGAACCTTCCAACTCATGATAGAAAGGATCTAATTCAGTGATGGTTTGATGTTTGGTCAGTCCTAAGGGATCCAATGCAGCAACTTCATGGCCGCGATTACGGTATGCTGCAATTAATTGTAATACTCGTACCTGTTTTGCATCATTATGGACAGCCCCCTTGGGCGGAGCAAAACATTTCGGAGATTGTGCAGCAATTTTCATTTGCGCACGGATAACAGAGTGCGCTTCCTCGGGTTGATCGCTGACTTGTGGTAAATCATCGAATACTTTCCGCCAGTTGGCATCAACAGATAAAGGATCTTCTAGGTACGACTCATAGATATCCTCAATATATGTTGAATTGCCTCCGGAAAAATGTGATGAAGCTAACCATGTCTGCATAACATTAGTTGGCATTAAAATTCCTTTCTACTAATTAGTTACAATTGTATAAAAAATCAGATCGCACGTTGTAATAGCATTGATTTGATTTTACCTATTGCTTTTGTCGGGTTTAACCCTTTCGGGCAAACACTGACACAATTCATAATGCCATGGCAGCGAAACACACTAAATGCATCGTCCAAATTTGCAAGACGTTCTTCTGTGGCGCTATCTCGGCTGTCAATCAGAAAACGGTATGCCGCCAGCAAACCAGCTGGCCCGATAAATTTATCCGGATTCCACCAAAAAGACGGACAGGAAGTTGAACAGCAAGCACATAAGATACATTCATATAAACCATCCAGTTTTTCACGCTCTTCTGGCGTTTGCTTGTATTCACCGACCGGCGGCTGATGTTCATCAGGGATCAGGTAAGGTTTGATTTTTTCATACTGAGTGTAGAACTGGGTCATATCTATAACCAGATCACGCACCACGGGTAAACCAGGCAAAGGGCGTAATATTATTTTACCTTCTGATAACAAGTCTGACAATGGCGTAATACAAGCTAAGCCATTCTTTCCATTAATATTTAAGCCGTCAGAGCCGCACACCCCTTCGCGGCAGGAACGGCGAAATGACAATGTCGAATCCTGCTCTTTTAAAGCAATTAACGCATCAAGGACCATCATGTCAGAGCCCTCTGATATATCTAAAGACATATCCTGCATATAAGGGGCATTGTCAACATCAGGGTTATAACGATAAACAGAAAACATCACTTTCATAACAATAACCTTCTTAATAAACACGTGCTTTAGGTGGGAAAGCGTCACGTAGCACCGGTGCCATATTAACATCGCGTTTACACATACTTTCTGTTTTTGGATTGTAAATACTATGACAGAGCCAATTTGTATCATCGCGTTCCGGATAATCAAAGCGGCTATGCGCGCCACGGCTTTCGGTTCTGAAATTAGCGGCCATCGCCGTTGAATATGCTGTTTCCATCAAATTATCAAGCTCCAGACATTCAATCCTATTAGTATTAAACTCGCTGCTTTTATCGTCTAATTTGGCATTCAACAGACGTTTACGCAGTACCTTTAATTCAGCAAGACCTTCAGCCATTGCATCTCCCTCTCTAAAGACAGAGAAATTATTCTGCATACATTGCTGCAAATCTTTACGGATTTGAGTCGGACATTCACTGCCATTTCCTTTTTCCCAGCGATTAAGGCGCTCCAACGCGGCATTGATGTTTTCCTGAGTCGCTTCTTTGGCGGTATTTTCCCGCGACAGCACTTCACCTAAATGCTTACCTGTAGCACGGCCAAAAACCACTAAATCCAGCAGTGAATTCCCGCCTAGGCGGTTAGCACCATGCACCGACACACTGGCTATTTCACCAACGGCGAATAAACCTTTTACTTCTACATCTTTACCATTTTCATCCAGTTTAAGCACCTGACCATTAACCGTCGTAGGTACCCCCCCCATCTGATAATGGCAAGTCGGAATAATTGGAATAGGCTCTTTAACCGGATCAACGTGGGCAAAAGTACGGGAAAGTTCGCATATGCCTGGTAAACGAGATTCCAGCACTTCTTCGCCAAGATGATCCAGCTTCAGTTTAATGTGCGTACCCCAGGGGCCTTCGCAACCACGACCTTCACGTATCTCAATCATAATTGAACGGGCAACAACATCACGTCCGGCTAAATCTTTAGCATTGGGTGCGTAACGCTCCATAAAACGTTCACCATCTTTATTAAGCAGGTAGCCTCCTTCACCACGGCAACCTTCCGTTACTAGAACCCCCGCCCCCGCAATGCCCGTTGGATGGAACTGCCACATTTCCATATCTTGTACCGGCACACCGGCGCGCAACGCCATCCCTACACCGTCGCCGGTATTGATATGGGCATTAGTGGTAGATGCATAAATTCGTCCGGCCCCCCCGGTTGCGAGCACCGTGGCTTGCGCTTTAAACATCACCACTTCCCCGGATTCAATATCAATCGCTGTACAACCAACAACATCTCCATCATCATTTTTAACTAAATCAAGTGCATACCACTCTGAAAAAACGGTGGTTTTATTTTTAATATTCTGCTGATAAAGGGTATGTAATAAAGCATGACCGGTACGGTCAGCCGCAGCGGCAGTGCGTGATGCCTGCTCGCCGCCAAATTCTTTAGATTGACCGCCGAATGGTCGCTGATACACGCTACCATCTTCAAAACGGGAAAAGGGTAAGCCCATATTTTCCAGTTCACGAACAACTTCAGGGCCGGTTTTACACATATACTCAATGGCATTCTGATCACCGATATAATCAGATCCTTTGACAGTATCGTACATATGCCATTGCCAATCATCTTTATGTGCATTACCAAGTGAAACAGTGATACCACCTTGTGCTGAAACCGTATGCGAGCGCGTTGGAAATACTTTCGAAATCAACGCGCAGCTTTTACCTTCCTGCGAAATCGCCAATGCTGCGCGCATTCCTGCGCCGCCCGCACCAATTACAATCGCATCAAATTCACGAATAGGTAGACTCACCTTAAACACCCCACAAAATTACAAAACCAGAAAGAAGATAAATAAATGCAACAGAAGTTAATACAAACTGCAATGCAGCGCGTAATGCAGTACATTTAACGTAATCTGTTAACACTTGCCAGAGACCGATCCACGCATGCACCAGCATCGCGATTAATGCAAATAAAGAAAATACTTTGGTCAGGGTCAGAGAGAAAAATCCAACCCAGGCTGAATAGGTAATATCGGTAAAAGTGACAAAACCGATAAAATAAAGCACATATGCCAATAAAATAAGCGCACTGGCACGTAATAAAACATAATCATGAACCCCGCTTCTTCCGAAGGTTCCGGCAACCTTTACCATACTAATACTCCCGCTAAAATTGATAATATCGCAGTGATTATAAAACCGATTTTTGCACTGAAAGATGCACTTTCCAACTCTTCCCAATAGCCCATATCCTGAATCATATGGCGAATGCCGAATACCGCATGGTAGGCAAGCCCGGTTAACGCCGCCCACAAGACAAAACCGATAAAGAAATTATCGACATACCCCATAACACGATTGAAATCTGTTTCTGAACTTAACGAGCTGTTTAAAAGGGTTAAAAATATCGCCAAAGCAACAAATACAATTATCCCTGATATTCGGTGTGCTATTGATGCTATTGCTGTAATTGGGAATTTAACCGTGGTCAAGTCTAAATTTTTAGGTCTCACTTTGCGCACAATTTACTCTCTTTTTATTAGCGATTAAGAAGATGTCGGCTGACAGGTGCATTGTTAGCATATTGTTAATATGATGTGACAGTGAAATGATGTTTTTTTGTGATATAAACACGATTCAAATTCAGTTGTGCTGTAAAACATGACATAATCGCACAAATTTTGGCAAATCCTGCAAACTTAATCTAACTTACCTTGTTTCAACACCTTAGGTATCTAACCCTCTGATTTTAAGAAATATCCTTTTAGACTGTTTTTCTCAGTTCTCAAAGTTAATGAGTTAAAATTGACAATGATAAATTTAGCCTGTAAATATATATAGGTTAAATTCTAGTATATCTAAATAGTAATGGAGCACTAAATGTCTGAACAAAAAGCAATACTTCAGTTACCTGGTCAGGAAGCCATAGAACTACCAATATTAAAAGGCACTGCGGGTAATGATGTAATTGATATTCGTAGCTTAGGCAAAACGGGCTATTTCACCTATGATCCTGGGTTTCTTGCAACAGCTTCATGCGAATCATCAATTACTTTTATAGACGGTGACAAAGGCATTCTCTTACACCGGGGTTATGCGATTGATGAATTAGCAGAAAAATCAGACTATCTCGAAGTTTGTTATTTACTTTTAAATGGTCAATTACCCGATAAAAAAGAATCAGAAAAATTCCATCATGTTGTTTTACACCATACGATGATCCACGAACAATTAGCAAAACTGTACTCAGGTTTTCGTCGCGACTCTCATCCGATGGCAATCATGTGTGGTGTTGTTGGCGCATTATCAGCTTTCTACCATGATAATCTTGATATCTACAATGAGCAGCACCGTGAAATAGCCGCTTACCGTTTGATTTCAAAAATGCCCACTCTTGCTGCGATGAGTTACAAATACTCGAATGGTCAGCCTTTTGTTTACCCTGACAATACCCTTTCCTATGCAGGTAATTTTCTGAAAATGATGTTTGCCGTTCCCTGTGAACAGTATGTTGTAAACCCGGTGCTGGAACGCGCAATGGATAAAATATTTATCCTGCATGCCGACCATGAACAAAATGCCTCCACTTCAACAGTGCGATTAGCCGGTTCATCCGGTGCCAACCCATTTGCCTGTATCGCTGCCGGTATTGCCTCTTTATGGGGACCTGCACACGGTGGCGCAAATGAAGCCTGTTTGAATATGCTTGAAGAGATAGGCTCTGTTGAAAACATTCCGGAATATATCGCCAGAGCAAAAGATAAAGATGATCCGTTCCGCTTAATGGGCTTTGGCCATCGTGTCTATAAAAATCATGATCCCCGCGCAACGGTGATGCGAAAAACCTGCCACGAAGTATTAGATGATCTGAAAATAGATGATCCGCTTCTTGATATAGCGATGGAGCTTGAAAGAATTGCGCTTGAAGACCCGTACTTTATCAAGAAAAAGCTCTATCCTAATGTCGATTTTTATTCCGGTATTGTACTTCAGGCTATGGGAATTCCTAAATCAATGTTTACCGTTATATTTGCGATTGCACGTACTATTGGCTGGATCTCTCATTGGAAAGAGATGCTGGATCAACCGGGACAAAAAATTGGACGCCCACGCCAGTTATATACCGGTAATATTGGCTTGAAATTAGAAGATGATCAACGTCCAGATTTTTAATCTAAATCAACATGCAATCTTTAATATCAATAGGTTAAGCCGGTATTTTTACCGGCTTTTTTGTCTTCTTAATTAGTGAAACTTTATGCCGATATACCTTCCTGAACTGGATATAAATAATAATCTTTTCCCGGATATAGCGTCAGCATTAAGCGAGCCGGACGGTCTGTTGGCGATGGGCGGGGATTTAAGCACGCAGCGTATCATATCAGCCTACCGTAAAGGCATCTTCCCCTGGTTCAGCACAGGGCAGCCCATTTTATGGTGGAGTCCTTCAAAACGCGCGATACTCAAGCCTGACGAGGTTCATATCAGTAAGAGTATGAAAAAACTGATTAAAAAAAATAACTTTTCTGTCACCATTAATTTGGCTTTTAATGATGTTATCCACGCCTGTGCGGCTCCGCGAAGTTACCAAAACGAAACATGGATTACTGACACCATGATCGCTGCCTATAACCAACTTCATCAGCAGGGCTTTGCCCATTCCGTTGAAGTATGGTCAGAAAATGAGTTGATTGGCGGCTTATATGGCATTTGTATTGGCAGTTTATTTTGTGGCGAGTCAATGTTCAGCAAAGCACAGAATAGCTCCAAAATAGCCTTTATCGCTTTATGCCAGCACTTTGCCAGTTTTCAGGGGTTGTTGATTGACTGTCAAATGGTAACAGAACATCTGCAGCGTTTTGGCGTAAAGGGTGTTTCCAGAGCGGATTTTTCTGACTCTCTAAACAAATATAAAAATAGAGCAGTCGATAAAAAATGCTGGAATAAACAGAGTATTGAGATAACAACAAAGTAATCAAAAAATGATTACTTTGTTTTGCAGCAGCGTATTACATCACCGGTGAACAAGCTTCCAATTGTTTGCTCATCGCCTTTAAAACATCCTTGCGGGTAATTAAACCGATAAATTTATTGTCTTCATCAACAACCGGATAAATTTTAGGTTTAATCGCCAGCATTTGCTGTGCTAAATCAACAATACTCATCGTTTCTTTTACGGTAATAGGCGTATCGACCATAACATCTTCAACTAATGCGACTAATTCACAGTAATAAGTTGCGGCAAGCATTTTCGCTAAACAATCCTGCTCTGATAGCCAGCCAATAACATGTCCGCGAGCGTCCACAACAGGTCCTCCAAAATCTTTGCTATTCAGCAGTTTGGTCACTGCATTTTCAATGGTCATCTCTTTTGTGAAATAGATACTTTTGCCGGACATGCAGTGTTTTATCAGTATATTTTTCATATAAAATCCCCTCACCTTTTATCTAAAGCTTAATCTTTTTTAATTGTTTGTCGAAGATTTTACTGTAAAAATAAAACATCCAGACAAATTAAGTTTCCATCGATTTTATTTACTCGTTAAACTAATAGATATATTTTTATAGGTTAAGGTATTTTATGGCTTCACTACAAGAACAACTGATGAAATCCGGTCTTATCAATAAGCAAAAAGCAAAACAGGCACAAACTGAAAAACGCCGCAATGCTAAACAAAAAAAGAAAAAAGGTACGGTTGAAGTATCGGAAATACAACTTTCTGTTCAGGAACAAAAACAGCAGCAAAAACAGCTGGACCTGGAAAAAAACAGACAAACACAAGCAGAGCTTGACGCCCGGGCGGCACACGGTAAATTGATTCAAATGATTGCCCAGCATTGTGAAAAAAATTACCAGGGTGAAATTGACTATCACTTTACCTATGACAATAAAGTTAAACGTATTGCTGTAAACGACAAAACACAACGCGGATTAATTAATGGTTTACTGGCGATTTGTGTATTAAATGAAGAGTTTTACCTGATTAATAAAGAGGCTGCTGCGATATTAACCGAAATTGATCCCTCTGTGCTGGTTGCTCTGCATGATAAAGAAGAACCACTGCAGGCAGCGGAAGATGATCCATACGCTGATTTTGCTATTCCAGATGACCTGATCTGGTAAGTTTTTAGCTGTTTGTTTTAAATAAGGTAACCTTCTGTAAAAGGTTACCTTATGAAATATTTTTTAGTCTCTGAAATTATTAAACTGGAATGCCTGATCTAACTCAGCGCCTTTCACCAACGCCATTACAGCCTGCAAATCATCGCGTTTTTTACCCGTAACACGTAATTGTTCGCCCTGCACAGCAACCTGTACTTTTATTTTATTATCTTTAATCATCTTGATTAATTTTTTAGAGGTTGCCTGATCAACTCCGGCCTTGAATTTAACAGTTTGTGTCCATGCTTTACCACTTTGATCCGCAGTGTCCGGATCCATTGCGCGTGCATCTACACCGCGTTTTATCAGATTGGTACGGAGAATATCCATTAGTTGTCTTAACTGACTATCATGTTCAGCTGACAATTTAGCCACATCATTAGTGATTGAAAAGCTTGCCGTAACACCACGAAAATCAAAGCGGGTCGCAAGTTCACGGTTGGCATTATCTACGGCATTTTTAAGTTCAGCCATATCAATCTCTGAAACAATATCAAATGAAGGCATTTTATCTTCCTATTTTTATTAAAATTTAATTTTCCTAAGTTACCAGAAAAGTTCAATTTCATCTATGTTATGATCCCGGAAATAATTTTTTTAGGCAGAAAATATGTGGCAAATCATCGGAGCAGGCGCAATCGGTTGTTTATGGGCGGCAAACTTGCTGCGCAATGGAGAAAAAATACAGCTTATCACCCGCACTCCCTGCGCTGCTGATACCCTGAAGTATCAAAACATAGCAAAACAACAGTTTAACTTTCCTGTCAGCACGAGCAGAACGCTGACCCGCACTACTGACCCAATCTTAATCTGCGTAAAAGCGACGCAAGTAATCGAGGCAATCACAACCCACAAGAATGCAATAGATCCGCGGCAGGTTATTATTTTAATGCATAATGGTATGGGTTGTGCTGAACAGGTAGAAAAGTTATTACCCGATAATCCGATTCTCTGCGCAACCACAGCAAATGCGAGTTTATTACATTCTCCACTGAATATTGAACAGACCGGTGAAGGCGTCACTTATCTGGGTGCTTACAATGACAAAGGAAGGTTACAGCAATCCCTGATCGTACCTTTGAATTTTGCTCTTCCTAATACCCATTGGTGCGAAGACGTGAATGAAAAACTCTGGCTCAAACTGATCATCAATATGGCTATCAACCCATTAACGGCCATCCATCAAATAAAAAATGGTCAATTAGATAATACAATCTTTCAAATAAAAATCAATGAGTTGATCGATGAAGCACTTCAGGTTGCGAAGGCAGAGGGGGTCATTTTTAAAAAACAGGAGATTCTGGCAATCATCAACCAGGTAATAACATTAACGGCAGAAAACTTTTCATCAATGAATCGGGATGTTTTTTATCAACGCCACACTGAAAATGAATTTATTGCCGGTTATTTATTAAAATCTGCAAACTTTCACCACATTGATACCCCGGTAATTAATTATCTTTATCAGCAAATAAAGGCATTAGAACAAGCTTATTAACAGCTACATTCAAGGCCGCTGGTACTGAAAAACTTGATCGGAAAGGCTGTTAATTAAGATAATATTTTGCGAGCTATTATTAATATCAATGGATTCAGAACGGCCATTTGATTCATTTATCTTGAGTTCATTTTGATTTGTTTCAAGATAAGCAAACTGGATACTTGCAGGTAACATATTCCAACTGCGTAAATCTGCTTCCTCGCTGATTAACGTGGCAATATTTAATAACAACCCAACTACACTATCCTGTTTATTTGCCTGATAGACCAATTCATACTTTGCCAGCGCACGGGTTGTTGTCAGTAATAAAATAGAGGGATATTCTTTATCTAAATCTTCTCTGGCCAATACCTCTACATTTTCCACCGCCTCAGTAACCAACTGCTGTTCAGGCACACTTAGTTGAATCCGCTTTATGTTCTGTTTTGGCTGTGGATAAGCCGGCATGGATATTCTGATCAGCTGGTCAAACCCCCGGTTAGGCAACACAACCGTGTTTTCAACTTTATGGCTAACCACCCCGTCAAAATACAAAACAAAGACTTGATTTTTTCTGTGCAGATTTTCTACAGATAAATCCGGAAACTGTTTCTGATAGTCAAAAAACTGCTGCTCAGTGCCTAATTTAAAGCTCATGCGCAGTAGCGCCTGCTTAAGGCCCTGCGGGACAGGCTGCCCCCGTTGTTTGATAGTGTCGGCAGCAAAGCGGTAGCTTATTAATGCATTGGATTGTTCATTTAACATCTCATAAACAATCCCCGAAATCAGATGGGTACTGGCCAGTTGTCCATTGAGCGAGTCTTTGTCAGCCAGTTTTTTCATGGCGATATCAGCCTGCAGTATTTCCACCCGCGCGCTGTTTATATTGTTACTGAACAGATAACTCAGGGCTAAAATATTATGCACCATGACCCTGTCGGTGGGATAACCGCTATAACTTCTTAAAGTTTCACTAATCGTGCCTGCGCCCAAATTTTCGCTGACAGAGGTTGCCTGCAAAACAGACATCTCTTTTTTAGCCAGAGTAAGTGTTGTTATTGCAGACGCAAAATCGCCGTTAATAAACTCTAAATACCCTTTATTAAGATGAAATTGCGCATAATCCCGCTTGCGAGGTTGGGCCTCCTGTAATTTTGCCAAAATAATTTCGGGAGGCGTTGTATTTAATGAAGTTGCCAGCTGGTTGAGATTACGCTGATATCCTGTGCATCCGCAAAGCAGGGTAAGGGTCAATATTAATAGGATTTTATACATACAATTACCGGGAAAGAAGCCAGACAAGCAGATCACAGGTACTAAGATCTGTTGACCTTAGTGCCTGATTGACGTTTTAATTATTGACGTAGTTTGCTGAATCTGACCAATTTTTTAATTTTCTTCTCTCCAATCCATACTTTACGGTTATCCTGCATACTGATCAGTTCTAAATTAACCTGGTAATAACGTACCTGGGTTTTTCCATCGATATCAATTATGGTGTTGATTTGCCCTTGCAGCATAAAATCAGCACCATATTCCTGGCTTTTCGCATTACGAGTATCCTGAGTGGCATTTACCGCCTGATCGCTACGTTCGTCACGAATTTCCTGACGCGCCGTTGCTGAAGCGACAAATTGCACCTGCCCGGAATTAATTAATTCACGCTCCATGTTGGCAATAAAAACATTGGTATTAATATGCTCATGACTGAGGTTTTTGACAGTGCCGACAATCACCGCGGGATCGTTACCTGTCCGGGTAATAAACCGGGTGATCCAGGGACGCGATAGTGAATCTTCAATCATTTCCCGCGCCACCAATTGTGAATCCGTATCATTCCAGGCACCACTTAAATCGACTTGCTCCTGAGAGTCTAAACGCTCAACTGATGTTGAACAGGCGGTTATCATAAAGCAGGCAAATAGCGCTAATAACAGATTGCTTTTTGTTTTCATTAATTGCTCCGTAATTTCAGATTAAAGACGCTTGATTATAAAGAGATTAGCTGCAAATCATTCTGCCGAGCGGTTTTCCGCCAAGCAGGTGTAGATGGATATGGAACACTTCCTGACCTCCATCCTGATTACAGTTCATAATTAAACGGTATCCTGATTCGGCAATTCCTTCCTGTTTTGCCAACTGCTTGGCCACTGTATAGAGCTTGCCAATCAGTGCTTCATCTTCTATTTCTATATCATTGGCGGTAGCAATTAATTTGTTGGGGATAATTAAAATATGCGTAGGTGCTTTTGGAGAGATATCCCTGAACGCGGTAACAAACTGATCCTGATAAAGTAATTCTGTCGAGATCTCCTGGTTGATAATTTTTCTGAAAATTGTCTCTTCTGCCATGATATTTTCCTTAAGTTAACTAACACACTATTGTTTACGCTATTAGAGTTCAGAGATAGCCCCTTTGCCCACGCCCTCATACGCATATACCGTTACTCTTTTATCACCTACCCGGGCTTTGATTTCGCCACAAATAAATGCAGAGAGCTCTTCGACCGTTGTATCATTTGGTAACAGCTCTGCTCGCAGTGCGGGCATCAACAACTCAAAATATCCCTGCGGCGCGTGGTATGCTGTACACAGTTTTTCAAAATTATTCGGCGCAACTGCAAAAGATAAATCGGCTTCTAAAATAACATCCTCAGCACTGGCTAAATAGATATCCTGCCAACGTTTGGCCCATTCAGCCACCAGTTCTTCACTGTATTGATCATCGATAAAGATATCTATTTTAGAGCGATGCCCATGGGCAATGCGCTGGCAGTTACCATTATGCTTTTTTAAACCGTGGGTGTAATGATAATAGGGAGTGGTAATATTTTCATGGCGTAATTTTATTTCCAGCGCGAGCACATTGTCAGGTAATTGCGCCAAAATAACCTGTTCCAGATAGGTTTCTAATACCGGGATGGTAACAGTGTCACTTTCTAACAGGCAATATGCTTCATTAGGACACTTTAATTGAATAACCGTATTATCCGACAGTTTATAATCGACTTGCGTTCTCTGCTTTGCGAAGCTGACAGTGCAGTTCTCTGCCGCTGATGGCACCACTAGTTTATGATCCACTTCGGCATCAATAATGGTTTTGATCTGTTTTTTAACTAAAGAGAAATCAAGGATCATTGACTGCTCATTAAGCTGACCGGTTAAGACTACATCAACTTGATAACTTTCCCCTACAAAACCACGTTGTGCATCTAGGTAGGAGGCATCGATAACGGTTAAATCACGTACAAATAATTTCATTCTACTCTCATTTTATTAATAGCGAGTCGGATCGCTACAACGGCAATCAATTTTGTGTTTGCTTGCCGCAACTTTCATTTCATTTAGTAATATCAGAATAAGCAAGCTTAAACAATAAGTTGTACCAATTCCGTTAATTAGATGGTCTATTTAGACGCAGGAAAAATGGATCAAAGCAAGGCATTGATTGCAGTAACTAGTTGTTCTAATTACAAAATCAATAACAAAGACTAAAACGTAGTTTTATGTCTAGCTAGCATTCATTTTAACAAGCATAAATGAATAGATAATTATCG
>NZ_JBFGZY010000077.1:0-18903 GCF_041586535.1 Psychromonas sp.
CGCTTAAAAATTCGTGGCGGCAGGTAGTGCCGACACGTTAAACGCTTGTAAGAGGTTTTAGAAGACTACCGCAACTTAATGTTGCAATGCCTAAACCGTTGACGACAAGAATCACCTTGCTTTAGCTGGGTGAGCTTCAATTTCTTAGTTCCCAGCGTTTATTAAGCAAACAGTAACGTTGTAATGTGCTGATAACGCTTTCCAATACTGGCCCTGATGTATGACTGCGAGAAACCAAGCAGCCGACGACGGTGAGCCAACCATCATATTCGTGCGAGATAGGCAACGAAATAATGTCACCCTGTTTAATGTTTTGATCGACCTGTAACTCTGGGACAACAGCCCAACCAACATTTTTCTTAACCAGCTCGATCATAGCTTTGTGAGTATTAGCGTACCAGGCGGTAGGACTGATTTTATAGCTGAACCAAAGCTCCTTTTTTTGAGCGCTGCGATGGACGCATTGGCGATGTGCTTTCAAATCTGTTTCCCCTACTAAAGACAGGGCAGCGAGTGGGTGCTCTGGAGATGCTATGGTTAAAAAGCGCGCATGACCCAGCGTAAAAAAATCCATATCTACTTTCAGTTCGCCGTCAACATAGACGATGCCGGCTTGTGCCTGACCTGATCGCACTAACTCTTCCACATCAAAAGTGGAGGCGATGATAATCTCAAAGTCAGTAATGGGAAATTGATCTGCTAATGGCGATAGTATCTCAATGAGCTCATCATTAATGACACTTTCGTCTATCGCAATGACCAATTCATGCTCATAGTTTTTGGCTAATGATTCGACCTTTTGATCAAAGTATTTTTGCTGATGTAATATTGATTTCGCAATCGGAAGCAGTGCTTTTCCCTGCAGCGTTATACTTGGTGTGTTTTTCTCACGGCAAAACAGTTCTTTGTCGATGGCTATTTCAAGATTAGAAATCGCTTGGCTTATACCGGATTGAGCGCGCTTTAATTGACGGGCGGCCGCCGAAAATGACCCTGTTTCACAAACGGTCACAAAAATTTTTAGTTGTTCAAGGCTGTACATAATGTTCACTGTAATGAATTTTTTACTCAGCCTATCACTATTCGTGATGGGTTTTAACTTTATTGTCTAATTAAGGTGTCTATAATCTCGCCTTCTACGTTGTGTAGAGATGTAACCCTTTGAAAAGAGAGACAGTAACATTATGAAACCGATAGAGCGCATTTTTCATGCGGTATTATTTGAAGTATTAGCCGTTACCTTAGCAATTATTGTATTGGCCACTTTCACCAACCATCATGTTGGTTCACTATCAGGAACGATGATAGTTGTTGCAACCATGGCAATGGCGTGGAACTTTATCTATAACTGGTGCTTTGACCGTATTGTCACGGGAGATAAAACAAAGCGTTCGCTAGTATTACGCGTTGTGCACACCATTATATTCCAAGCTGGTTTGTTGATTTTCACGATCCCCGTCATCGCATTTTTGCTAGGCATCAGTTTGTGGCAAGCACTTATTATGGATATTGGCGTGACCATTTGCATTACTATTTATGCGTTTCTATATAACTTAACCTATGACCATACAAGAGCATTTATTGTTCGTGAGCGTGCAATAGCGAATTAGGTATGCTGTTTCAAAACATTTCCCTTTATTCATTACATTGTTTTTAGCTATAAACTTTAAAATTTGATATAAAAAATAAACACGGGGTCACCCATTAGTTAGTCCCCATTCAATGTTATTGAGATAAAAACAACCAGTGCAGCTACATTATCCCCGTCCATTTTTCTTGCGATGCTCAAACGTTTTCGCAAGGAAAAACATGGAGCGAATTGAACGGCAGTTCAGTCTTATGAGCGGGCTGAGCTCTGCTTGACCTCTGTTGTTTCTCTAACCTCAGCCAGTACAGGGATAATGTCTGAGGAAATGCGTTAAAAAGCGTTTGGGCAGTACAAGATAAAAAAACGTCCAGGCGAATTGAACGCCAGTTCAGGGTTATGAGCAGGATAGGCTCTGCCTGCCCCTGTATACGGCACTGTGAGTTATACGTCCGAACAAAGCTCTCTTTACCTTAAACTTCTCTTGCCGTTGAGAAAGCATGACCTCATCGAACTGCGAAACAGTGTTTCGGTTTCTCATCGTCTACCCGCCGTTAAGGGCGGAACTCCCAAAAAGAATAAAAGCCAATAACTCACAAGCGAAGGCTTAACCCAATAATCAACAAAAAGGCGAGCTTTACTCGCCTTATATCATTCGGCTTAATAATATGGCCTATTTTGAATGAGGACTTTACCTCTGGGGCGTAGGATTTATCCTGCTTTTATTCATGATCCTGATGATGGAAGGCTAAAGCCTTCGCCCAAAAAGAATGTGGTCAACTAAGATAATTAACCTCAGCTCTGGATAAGCGACATTCCTCAAGACCGCTCTTCTCGCCCCTTTCTGCGTTAAGTTTGTTTGTAATAGCCGGCTATTACTTCACAAACTTGCCTTGAAAGGAACGAAAATCCCGTCATTGAGCTTTACCAGTGTCAAAAAAGATAACTTCATCTATTATAATGCCCACTATCCAGAGTTGAGGTTAATTAAATAAGCTCAAAAAATAAAACTAATTAGACCAGTCAATTTTGCGGAATGGTATTAGCCGTCAACCATCTGCTGTTATTTTTCTACTTTTTGACTTTTCTTGTTTTTAAAATAATGAAATCCTTTAACCACTACAGCGGCAAAAATTCCCCAGAAAGCAAGGTGATAAACAAGGTGTAATGTGCCTTCACCTAAAGCGTGATCGGTATGGGCAACGGCCTGGTTAGTTAAGATTAATGCGAAAATAAGGGTAAAATATTTCATGATTTTTTCCTGTTTTGATAATGATAGCGAATGTTGAATAGGTTAAATAAATCAGATCTG
Source organism: Psychromonas sp. (assembly GCF_041586535.1). Classification (GTDB taxonomy): domain Bacteria; phylum Pseudomonadota; class Gammaproteobacteria; order Enterobacterales; family Psychromonadaceae; genus Psychromonas. The sequence continues at coordinate 2,898 of NZ_JBFGZY010000077.1, forward strand.
CAGCATGCCTTCAGTTTCAATAAAACTAATGATCTCATTTAAACCCTGCCGGGTTTTCATATTACTGAAGATGAAAGGCCTATCGCCACGCATCTTTTTAGCATCTCGGTCCATCACTTCTAATGAAGCGCCAACCAGATCCGCCACATCAATTTTATTGATGATTAACAGATCCGATTTAGTGATTCCCGGGCCGCCTTTACGCGGAATTTTATCACCGGCAGAGACATCAATAACATAAATGGTTAAATCCGACAGCTCCGGGCTGAAGGTGGCACTGAGATTATCGCCGCCGCTTTCCACTAAAACAAAATCCAGATCCGGGTGGCGTGCATGTAACTCATCAATAGCCGCAAGATTCATTGAAGCATCTTCACGAATCGCCGTATGCGGACAGCCGCCGGTTTCAACCCCGATGATACGATCCGGTGAGAGGGCGTCGTTGCGGGTTAAAAACTCGGCATCTTCACGGGTATAAATATCATTGGTTACCACTGCCATATTGTATTTATCGCGCAGGGCCAAGCACAGGGTGCTGAGCAGGGCTGTTTTGCCGGATCCGACCGGGCCGCCGACACCGATGCGTAATAGTTGTTTTTTTCTCATAATAAATAGCTTCTCTTAGTGTTGATATGTATTTCAGAAAACAATATTTAACCGTCTGATTAAGAACGGAATAAGCGTGTATATTGTGTCTCGTGCCAGGCGCTTGCCATGGCCAGTCTTGGTAAACTTGCCCCGATTTCCGAGTCATTTAAACTGTTCGCCAAGTTAATCGCTTTTTCTGTCTGCTCACTTAATGCAAAGAGCAGATTTTGCGCCTGCGTCTGGCCTAAGGGCACTAATTTTGTCGCGGCCGCCACCTGATTATCGATATAAGTCCAGCAGAAACCGCTTTGCGCCGATAACAGATCGAGCTGACAGAGATGCGCGGTAACGGCAAAGGCACTGACAAAACTGATTTCCGGCAGATCTAATATCGACAGATAATCGTCGCTATGGATATTGTCCAGTTGTTTTAATAAGCGTACCAGCGCTTTGCCCATCGCCACATCCGCCAGATACAACTCATTACTTTCACGACAGGCAATAAGGTGCTGGTTCCAATCAATAAAGCTGGCAAAATCGCCTTCCTGAAGCGCAAGGTAAAGGCGCTTCAGGATAGCTAAATCAGTACGGGCAATCGCTTCGTTTAAATTTAATTCAACCCATTGATAGGTTGTATCGGCATTCTTTATCCAGCCGCTTTCAACTGCAAACTCCAGCCCCTGTGAAAAGGAAAACCCGCCCACAGGAAGGTTGGCACTGCATAACTGCAGTAGCCTGTTGAGTTTAAGCGGAGAAGCCTTAATGGGCATGGGAATGACTGCGACCACCATAGGCTCCATTTTCCGGTTCAAAGACGGCCGGGGTTTTGTTAATGCTTAATCCGTATTTTTCAGCCAGCTCCTCCAGAACATGATCCGGTTTAAAACGTACCCAGAGCTCGCCAATCTGCAGCGAGGTATGGCGGTTACCGAGGTGGTAACAAACCTTGCTGAAAGTCAGCCAGTCCTGTGCTACTGCGGTTGACACCTCTTCAGCCTGACCTTTCACTTCAATCAGTAAACCACATTCTGTTTTGAGTATTTCACCCACCAATAAAGGGTGGCCACGCTCGACAAAAATACCGATCTCTCTGCCCTGATCGGTTTTTCCTTTAATGCGCGCTTTTTTACGCGTGTCCTGATCCAATGTAATCGAATCATTAATCGGGTTGTGGGTATGATCCAGTCGTTCAAAAACTTGTAACATCTTTTCTTCCATCTGATATTTTATTAAAACAGGCAATAACGCTGTGCTAAAGGCAGCACCGTTGCCGGCTCGCAGGTTAATAATTCACCATTTGCTCTTACTTCATAGGTCTGCGCATCAACTTCCACCTTCGGCAGCCAATTATTGTGGATCATCTCTTTTTTGCCGATATTGCGGGTGTTTTTACACACAGCCACTAAACGCGTCATACCGATCTGTTCGGGGACTTTTTTATCAATCGCTGCCTGGGATAAAAAGGTCATTGAGGTTTTTGCTGCCGCCTGGCCGAACGAGCCGAACATCGGACGATAATAAACCGGTTGCGGCGTTGGAATGGAGGCATTGGCATCACCCATCGGTGCGGCTGCAATAAAACCGCCTTTAATAATCATGGCCGGTTTGATGCCGAAAAAGGCCGGCTTCCATAAAACCAGATCCGCCAGTTTACCTACTTCAATCGAGCCGACCTCATGGCTGATACCATGACTGATTGCCGGATTGATAGTGTATTTGGCGATATAACGTTTGAGGCGGAAGTTGTCATTACGTTCAGTATCCGGAGCCAGAGGGCCGCGCTGTTGTTTCATTTTATGTGCTGTCTGCCAGGTGCGGGTGATCATCTCGCCAACCCTGCCCATTGCCTGTGAGTCCGAAGCGATCATACTGATCGCACCGAGGTCGTGCATAATATCTTCTGCGGCGATACTCTCTTTACGAATACGCGAATCGGCAAAGGCAACATCTTCAGGAATGGAGGGATCCAGATGATGGCAGACCATCAGCATATCAAGGTGTTCATCAATGGTATTGACAGTATAAGGGCGGGTCGGATTGGTCGAAGAGGGCAGTACATTAGCTTCTCCGCAGGCTTTGATAATATCCGGCGAGTGTCCGCCACCGGCTCCTTCAGTATGGTAGGTATGAATAGTACGGCCTTTAAAGGCGCCGATAGTATCTTCAACAAAACCTGATTCATTTAAGGTATCGGTATGAATGGCAACCTGGACATCATATTTGTCAGCAACCGTTAAACAGTTATCAATGCTTGCCGGTGTGGTGCCCCAATCTTCATGCAGTTTTAATCCACACACACCGGCTTTAATTTGTTCTTCCAGGGCTTGCGGTAAACTGCTGTTACCTTTACCTAAAAAGCCGAAGTTCATCGGAAAATCATTAGTTGCCTGGAGCATTTTATGGATATTCCAGGGCCCCGGCGTACAGGTGGTTGCATTACTGCCGGTGGCAGGTCCGGTGCCGCCGCCGATCATGGTGGTGACGCCCGACATTAATGCTTCTTCAATTTGCTGCGGACAGATAAAATGGATGTGCGCGTCAATACCGCCGGCGGTTAAAATTTGCCCTTCACCGGCAATAACTTCCGTCCCCGGGCCGACTTCGATATCAATATTATCCTGAATATCGGGATTCCCGGCTTTGCCGATAATCGCAATACGGCCTTCTTTAATGCCGACATCGGCTTTTATTATCCCCCAGTGATCTAAAATAAGGGCATTGGTAATCACTAAATCGACGGTATCGGCGCATGAAGCCTGACTTTGCCCCATGCCGTCACGAATAACTTTACCGCCACCAAATTTAACTTCTTCACCGTATTCGGTGTAATCTTTTTCAACTTCCAGCCATAAGTCGGTATCGGCCAAACGTACCCGATCGCCAACCGTCGGTCCGAACATATGCGCGTAGGAATATTTGTCAATGCTCGCCATGATTATAGATCTCCTTGAATTTCAGCACGAAAGCCAAACACGCGACGTTTACCGCGAAAGGCAATCAGGGTTACCTGTCTTTCCTGGCCGGGTTCAAATCGTACCGCAGTGCCGGAGGTGATGTCGAGGCGGTAACCTCTGCAGGGGGCCCGGTCAAATTTTAAGGCCGGATTGACTTCATAAAAATGGTAATGGGAACCGACCTGAATAGGACGATCGCCGGAGTTGGCAACGGTTACCTTTATCTGCCTGCAGCCGGCATTAAGCTCGCGTATGCCGTCATCTGTTTTTATTTCACCTGGAATCATAACGTTCTCCGCTAAACGATAGGGTTATGCACAGTCACAAGTTTTGTCCCGTCGGGAAACGTTGCTTCAACCTGTACTTCTGAGATCAGCTCTGCAATACCGTCCATAACCTGATCGCGTGTTAATAGAGTACGGCCATAATCCATCATTTCGGCAACGCTTTTTCCATCACGTGCGCCTTCGATGATCTCCATGGAAATATAAGCCATCGCCTCGGGATAATTGAGTTTCAAACCGCGATTCAAACGACGTTCCGCTAATAATGCGGCGGTAAAAATCAGCAGCTTGTCTTTTTCTCTTGGTAATAAGTCCATAATATTCTCTACTGTTGTTAAGGTAATCTAGGTATGCCAGATGCGCGGCTGGATGGCCGGTTTATCCAGACACAGCGGCCGTGCAATTAACCATAATTGCATAAACAGATCTTTACACTCATTAGCATGCTGACCCAGGTAACGGATAATCAGTAAGCCCTGCAGATTGCAAATACTTATTTTATTATCTGCCTGCAGCGCTTCTATCTGCGCACGTAAACTTGCAACTAGGTCATTAGCGTGCTGATTGTCCGCCAGCTTGTCAGGTGCATAAATAATAAAAGTAGCAAAAACACTGTTACCGGCCAATCCGGCGGGATGATTTAACAGATTATTTTCAGCTGAAATACTGATACGATCATGGTAAACAAGTTTGTTTTCACAAAACAGGCGGTTAAGTTGCGTATAACGGCCTTTCACAAAAGGCTGCTGTGAACTTGGCAACCCTAAACAGGTGATATCCCAGCCGAGATAAACACTGTCCCGGGCGAGATGAATATCCACGGTATTGACACCATCAGCCCCGTTATAAACAATGGTTTCCTGCGGAAAATTTTCGCACTTGGCGAGGCTCTCAAGGTGCAGCGTGGTAATTTGTGTCTGCAGCGGATCGCCGATGCTTAAATCTTCCCGGGCACGATAAAAGCGGTTGGCGCCCGGCGTTGTCACCAGAGTATGCGCCGCTTGTTTAATGTCCATGGTGAGCCGCAGTTCATCGCCGGAAACAATACCTGCTGGTGGATGCAGCAGGTAAATATGCGCGCAGTCCCGGCCTTCCGGATAAAAGGCTTTTTGTACCAGCAAAGGACCGTTACGCCGGGTACGCGTAAGCTGCGTACCGTGCTGCGAGCGCTCGAATTCAAGCGCTAAATGCGCTAACCATTGATTTTTTATTGTTGTTGTCGAGGGGGTTATTACCATTCTATAATCAAAAATCCGTCTTTATAGGTTTACACAGCAAGATATTGACTGACCAGTTGATCGGTTAATTCAGCCATCGGGCCCGATGCGATTACCTGACCTTTTTCCATCAGATGAAACTCTTCACCCACCGCTCGTGCAAAGGGCAGTTTCTGCTCGACCAAAACGATAGTCATACCCTGCTCTTTATTAAGCTTTAATAATACATCGCGAATCAACTGTACTATATTGGGCTGAATTCCTTCGTTAGGCTCGTCTAAAATCAGTATGTTAGGATTAAGCACTAAGGCACGGGCAATTGCAAGTTGTTGTTGCTGACCGCCGGAAAGATCGCCACCGCGTCTGTGCAGCATCTCTTTTAGTACCGGAAACAGTTCATAAATGTGCTCGGGTATGGTTTTACTGCTTTGTCGTTTACAGTTTAAGCTTATTTTTAAATTTTCTTCGACGGTCAACTGCGGGAAGATATCACGTCCCTGCGGCACGTAACCAATACCGATATCCGGTCTTTTTTCTACCGCTGCTTTGCTCATATCCTGATCGTTAATCATTAAACTGCCCGAATCGATCGGTAACAAGCCCATAATCGCTTTTAGCAGGGTGGTTTTACCTACGCCGTTACGTCCCATAATGCAGGTACGTGAGCCTTTTTTAATGTTTAAGTTGAGATCCCATAATATTTGCGTGCCGCCATATTTTTGGTTTACGGATTTTAATTCGATCATGATTAACTTTACTCCTCGCCCAGATAAACGTTAATAACTTCCGGGTTTGCCTGAATTTCTGCCATAGAGCCTTCGGCCAGCACGCTGCCCTGATGCAACACTGTCACTTTTTTTGCAATGGAGCGGACAAAGGCCATATCGTGCTCAACCACCACCACGGAATGTTTACCCGCTAATGAGGTTAACAGCTCTGCGGTGCGCTCGGTTTCCTGTGCTGTCATACCCGCTACCGGTTCATCAACCAGTAACAGACGCGGCTCTGCCGCTAATAACATGCCAATTTCCAACCACTGTTTTTGTCCGTGGGACAAACGCCCTGCGGGGTAATAGCACTCTTTTATTAAGCCAATGGTATGCAGGATTTCAAAGATGCGGTCCTTTTGTTCGCCGCTTAATTTATGGACCAGAGCGCTCCAGATCCCTTTATCGCCGGCCAGACTCAGTTCGATATTTTCAAATACCGATAACTGCTCAAATACCGTGGGTTTCTGGAATTTTCGGCCAATGCCCGCACGGGCAATTTCAGCTTCACTGAGTTGTAACAGATCCACCTGCTGACCAAAGCTGACCTTACCGGTATCCGGCCGAGTTTTGCCGGTGATAACGTCCATCAGGGTTGTTTTACCGGCGCCGTTCGCACCGATTAAACAACGCAGTTCGCCGTCTCTGATATATAAATTAAGATCATTAAGCGCTTTAAAGCCATCAAAGCTGACACTGACATCTTCCACATAGAGGATCATGCCGTGTGTGGTGTCCGGGCGAATATGGTCTTTTGCCGAGATTGGCGATCCGTGTTTATCTACTATCATTATTTACTCTCCGCGGCTGTTGTCTGCGATTCTGGTGTTTTCGCGGGGGGATCTATTTTATCCAGTAGGTTGGCAAATAAACCTGCCAGACCTTTTGGCAGTAACAGGGTAACCAAAACAAATAATCCACCCAGCGCAAATAACCAGGCTTCGGGCATAATTGCGGTAAAACGGGTTTTAGCATAACTCACTACCACTGCGCCGATAATTGCGCCGTATAACGTGCCTCGGCCGCCAATCGCCACCCAAATCACCATCTCTATTGAGTTTAATGGCGAGAATTCACCGGGATTAATAATGCCCACTTGCGGGACATATAACGCACCGGCAAGACCGGCCAGCATGGCTGAAACAATAAAAATAGCTACTTTATAATGTTCAGGTTTAAAGCCGACAAAACGTACCCGGCTTTCCGCATCTCGGATAGCCGTAACGACCCGGCCCATTTTCGAATTAACAATAAAATGACTAAGCGTATAACCTATTGCCAGGGCAATTGCAGTGGCGATAAATAAAGCCAGTTTGGTATTCGGGGATTGTAATGAAAAACCGAAAATATCTTTAAAATCCGTTAAACCATTATTACCGCCAAAGCCCATTTCGTTTCGGAAAAATGCCAGCATAAGGGCGTAGGTTACCGCCTGGGTCATTATCGATAAGTACACACCACTCACTCGTGAGCGGAAGGCTAATGTGCCGAAGATAAAGGCTAATAATCCCGGGCCAATAAACACCATCAGAATCATAAACAGGACATTATCTGATCCTGCCCAGTACCATGGCAATTCGGTCCAATTTAGGAACACCATAAAATCAGGCAGTTCGGGGTTGCCGTAAACACCCCGATCACCAATCTGGCGCATCAGATACATACCCATGGCGTAACCGCCAAGGGCAAAAAACGCGCCGTGTCCGAGGCTTAAAATGCCGCAGTATCCCCACACTAAATCGACGGCCAGCGCGAGCAGGGCATAACAGAGGTATTTACCAAACAGGCTGACGGTGTAGTCACTGACATGCAATAGATGCCCTTCAGTAAAAGCCAGGTTACAGACAGTTACGTACAGGGTCGTGATAAACAATACCGCGATAACAATGTGCAGACTGCTTAGCTTTTTGGAAGCGGATGAATTGAGTAAAGTTTTCATTATTCTGCTGCTCTCCCTTTTTGAGGAAATAATCCTTTAGGTCTTTTTTGAATAAACAACACTAATCCGACCAATACGATAATATTCGCCAGTACCGGTCCCATTGAAGGCTCCAGCAATTTATTAAATGCGCCCAGTGATAATGCCGCTACTAAGGTGCCCCAGAGGTTACCGACACCGCCAAATACCACCACTAAAAAGGAGTCAATAATATAAGCTTGTCCGAGATTCGGTCCGACATTGGTCAGCTGACTGAGTACCACGCCGGCAATACCTGCAATACCTGAGCCAAGACCAAAGGTAATAGCATCTACCCAGGAGCTTTTAATACTTAATGAACGAGCCATATCCCGGTTCTGGGAAACGGCGCGCACATGTAACCCTAAGGCGGATTTTTTCAAGATAACTAACAGGGCAAAGAACACCATTAATGAAAATAAAATAATATACAGACGGTTGTAGGTAAGGGAGAAAATCGGATTGATCTCTAATGAGCCGGTCATCCATTGCGGCGCGGCAACCTGTCGGTTTAACGGTGAAAAAATCGTTCTGACTAGTTGCTGCAAAATCAAGCTGATACCAAAGGTGGCTAATAGGGTTTCTAAAGGACGTCCTTTTAAGAAACGGATCACACCACGTTCAATTAATACGCCGACCAACCCGGAGACAATAAATGCAGCGGGAATTGCCATCAGCAGTGAATATTCAATCAGATTCGGGAAACTCTGCTGAATAACATAGGTGGTATAAGCACCGAGCATCATCATCTCGCCGTGGGCCATATTAATCACCCCCATTACACCAAAGGTTATCGCGAGTCCAATGGCGGCGAGTAATAATACCGAGCCTAAACTCAGGCCAAAAAATAAATTTTCAACAAATTGATAAATAGTTCGGGATTGTTCTATCTTGCCAATCGCATCGGTTAATGCTTTTTTTAACTCAGGGTTTGGCGTCTCTGGCGATAAAGCTTGTAACTGCCTTTCCATCGCGTTTTTAACGACGGGCTCCAGGTTGCCCTTTAATGTAAGGGTTGCAGCCAGTTTTTCAGCCGGATCGCCCGTTTCAAGCTGATTGACGGCTAACACTACTGCCATTTTTTCGCGCACATCAGGATCCTGCTCGATTTCGACCAGTTTCTGCAGAGAAGTGATCGCTTGTTGACCGGGTTTACTTAACAGTTGCTTGACCGCTTCGAGACGAATGTTTTTATCATTATGGGTAAGGTCAATCTGGGCTAATAAATCGCGTATTTGTCCGCGTAGACGATTGTTGGTTCGCAGTTTTCTTATTTGTGATTTTTTAACCGCACCTAAGTCGGTATTGTGCAATATGTCGGTTAAATCGTAGCCTTTTTGGTTATTTTTGTTCGCAATAACCACTTGTTTGCTTGCTTTGAGATAATACAAATCTCCGTTTAGCAAACTGCTTAGCAAGTCGCGCTTTTGCGGGGCGGAGGTTGCCGCTATTTTCTCAATCAATGCTGCCATTTTATTCAGTTTGGTCGCCGGCAACTGCTCTACTAAAGTTGAGAAAGTCGAATCAGTGTCTCGGTTAATATCATCGGCTGCAGCAAAACAGCTCAATGACAGAAGATACAAGGTTAATATTGAGAATAATCGCAACATGCGTATTCCTTAAAATTTTAAATGTAAAAAGAGGGGAGGTTTATATCTGCTTTTTATGATTTTGCTGTAACTAAAGCGGGAGGTAATAAACCCTCCCGCTAATCATGCTATTTTCATTTTAGAATTTCTGACCAGAACATTTAGCTGTTTTTACATTGAAGTTGCCGCACTTAATCGGTGCTGTCCAATCAGATACCAGATCTTTTGAACTTGGCAGAAAATCAGACCATGCGTCACCAATCACTGTATCAGGTGTTGACCATACTACTTCAAATTGACCATCTTCCTGGATTTCACCAATCAGTACCGGCTTAGATAAATGGTGGTTAGCGTTCATTACCGCTGTGCCGCCGGTAAGGTTAGGGACTGCGATACCGATCATCGCCTGTTCAACTGCATCAACGTCAGTAGTACCGGCTTTCTCAACTGCTTTTGCCCACATTTTAAAACCAATATAAGTCGCTTCCATCGGATCGTTGGTTACGCGTTTAGGATCACCAATGTATTTTTTCCAGCTGGCGATAAAGGCTTCATTTTCATCAGTTTCAACACTCTGGAAGTAGTTCCAGGCCGCTAAATGCCCAACTAAAGGTGTGGTATCAAAACCTGATAACTCTTCTTCACCTACAGAGAATGCGATTACCGGAATATCTTCAGCGGAGATACCCTGATTACCTAACTCTTTGTAGAACGGGATATTGGCATCACCGTTAATGGTAGAAACAACCGCTGTTTTTTTGCCGGCTGAACCGAATTTTTTCACATCAGCTACTATGTTCTGCCAGTCTGAGTGGCCGAAGGGGGTGTAGTTGACCATAATATCTTCAGCTTTGACGCCTTTAGATAGTAAATAAGCTTCCAGTATTTTATTGGTGGTACGCGGGTAAACGTAGTCTGTGCCAAGTAGCACCCAACGCTCTGCGCCGATATCATCCATTAAATAATCAACTGCGGGAATTGCCTGCTGGTTGGGCGCTGCGCCGGTGTAAAAGACGTTTTTAGAAGACTCTTCGCCTTCATATTGAACCGGATAAAACATCAGACCATTGAGTTCTTCCAGAACCGGTAATACTGATTTGCGTGATACAGAGGTCCAGCTGCCGAAGATAACATCGACTTTATCTTTAGCTAATAATTCGCGGCCTTTTTCTGCAAACAGCGGCCAGTTTGAAGCCGGATCAACCACTACAGGCTCAAGCTTTTTGCCTAATAATCCGCCTTTTTCATTTTGATCCTGGATCATCATCAGTACGGTATCTTTTAGCGTTGTCTCACTGATTGCCATGGTGCCGGATAAGGAATGTAATACACCGACTTTAATTGTATCTGCAGCATAAGCAAAATTAGTTGCGAGTCCTGCTGCAACAATTGAACTGGCTAAAATAAGCTTTTTAAGTTTCATGTTCCATTTCCTTTATTATGTTTACGTATAGCGAAGATGCACAGACTCAAAAGTATTGGCATTGAGCATCTCCTTCATTAGTACTGGGTCAGTATCGACTAATTTGTAAAGGGGGGAAATGCGTAAAAGCACGCAATTGACTACGTAAATATACGCATATAAAAACACTTGATCTTTGTGTAGGATAGGTCTACCGGGAAAGTAGAAAGTTTAGGAATAAACAGACTAACCACTAACATAAAGCAGCCGTTGATGCCATCTAATCAAAAAATATTAGCCACCAGAAGAACTTATAATAAGCTTGTAGCCAATGAGATGATGGAAGATTTTGCTTTGCGCTTTACCGCAAGGCGGGCGAGAAAGTGGTCATTAAGTAGAATTTCAGGCACCGCGCTCGGTATTGTCTCATTTTTAGTCCTGGAAGCGATTGGCGGAGCAATAACCTTAAATTATGGTTTTGAAAATTCCGCGTGGGCTATCCTGGCTGTCTGCCTGGTGGTTTTTTTTACCGGCCTGCCGATTAGTTATTATGCGGCAAAATACGGTGTTGATATTGATCTGTTAAGCCGCGGTGCCGGTTTCGGTTATATTGGTTCGACTATCGCCTCGCTTATTTATGCGTCCTTTACTTTTGTCTTTTTTGCTTTAGAAGCCGCGATCATGTCAATGGCGCTGGAAATCCTTTTTGGTCTGCCGCTAACGATTGGTTATATTGTCAGTGCTGTGCTGGTTTTACCCCTGGTCACCCACGGGATCACCTATATCAGCCGTTTTCAGGTCTGGACACAACCTGTGTGGATTGTTTTACAACTTATCCCGCTGTTTTTTGTATTCACTCATCCGGACAGTCAATTCCAGGAATGGATTAATTTTACCGGAGTAAATGCGCAGCAGGGGAGCGGATTTAATCTTTTATTATTTGGCGCTGCATCGGCTGTTTTATTGGCTCTGGTTGCACAAATTGGTGAACAGGTTGATTTTCTGCGCTTTTTACCTGAAAAACCAGCACAAGGTCAGTGGAAGTGGTGGCTGGCGCTGATCGCCGCCGGTCCGGGCTGGATAGTGTTTGGCGCAGGCAAACTCTTTGTCGGCTCATTTTTGGCCTATTTTGCTTTGCAGCAGGGGATCGCTGCGGATCTCGCTGCGGATCCTGCGCATATGTATCAGCTGGCATACAGTTATGTATTCGCTAATCCGGATATCAGTATTATTGTGGCCTGCTCATTTGTCGTTATCTCGCAATTAAAAATTAATGTTGCCAATGCTTATGCGGGATCTTTAGCCTGGTCGAACTTCTTTTCCCGGGTAACCCATAGCCATCCCGGTCGCGTTGTCTGGATGGTCTTTAACGTCATTATTGCTCTGTTATTAATGGAGTTAGGAATTTACCAGACCATCGCCAGTATGCTGTCGGTTTTTTCTGTGGTTGTACTGGCCTGGTTAAGCTCTGTTGTTGCCGATCTGGTGATCAATAAACCCTTAGGAATCAGTCCGAGACATATTGAATTTAAACGCTCTCATCTTTATGACATTAATCCTGTTGGTGTAGGATCAATGTTAATCGCTTCTTTTGTCGGTTTTACTGCCCATTTATCCTGGTATGGGGAAACTCTGCAGGCCCTGGCGTCGTTTATGGCCTGCGGGTTACCTTTTATCACGGTGCCGTTAATTGGCTGGTTAACTAAAGGTAAATTTTATCTGTTAACAGAGGATAAAACCGAGATAACCGAAATTACCCGCTGTCATATTTGTGAAAATGAGTTTGACCGGGAAGATATGACCTTTTGTCCGGCATACGGCAAAGCGATATGCTCGTTATGTTGTAGTTTAGATGTACGCTGTGGTGATCAATGCCGCCGGGATGCGACTATCGCCAAACAATCCTATCATTTTTTCAGACATTTCCTCAGTGATCAGCTGGTTAAAAAAATGATCACGCCTCTGGTCTTATTTGTCCTGGTGACACTGGGGTTAAGCCTGATCGGGGCGGGTATTCTATTTTTAATTTATCTGCAATTACCCGTTGAAGATCCGGCTGTTAAGCAGGTTTTTGCCATTACTCTGATTAAAATTTTCTTTTTACTGGTGATTATTATCGGCATTATCAGTTGGTTATTTATTTTAGCGAGCAGCAGTAATCATTCCGCTTTAAAAGAGTTACGTTCGCAAACCAATGCCCTGGCGAAGGAGGTCAATGCCCACGAAAAAACCGCCTTTGCGCTGCAGGATGCAAAAGAAACAGCAGAATCTGCCAACGAAGCCAAAAGTCGTTATCTTGCCGGATTGAGCCATGAACTTCGTACGCCGCTAAATGTCCTTTTAGGTTATGCCCAGCTTCTGGAACGAGATCAGGATTTGGCAGCTAAACATCGTGAAATGATCGCCATAGTGAAACGTAACGGTGAGCATTTAGCGGATTTAATTGAAGGGTTACTGGAGATTTCCAAAATTGAAGCGGGTCGCATGACCTTACAGCGTGATGAAATTAACCTTAAAGTAATTCTCCAGCAACTGGTTGATATGTTTCAAATGCAGGCCAGTAAAAAAGGGATCGAATTTTTTTATGAGCGCTGTAATAACTTACCTGATTATGTGGCAACGGATAAACAACGCTTCCGGCAAATCTTAATTAATTTGATCTCCAATGCGATTAAGTATACCGAGCGGGGGGCAGTTACCTTTAAAGTCTTTTATCGTAATGAAGTCGCACTGTTTAGTATTATTGATACCGGAGTGGGTATTGCAAAGGCCGATCAGGCGTTGATTTTCAAACCCTTTGAACAGATCCGTAATGCCCACACCCAGGCAATTGGCGGCACCGGATTGGGGTTAACCATTTCACGTTCCCTGGCTGAATTAATGGGCGGGGAGATCACCCTATCCAGTGTGATAGGTCAAGGCTCTACCTTTAATTTACGTTTGATGCTGTCTAAGTTACATCAGGATCAAAAACAATCCGCACCGGAAAAAAATCAGCGTATTGCTTCTTACCATGGTGAAAAACAAACTGTGTTGGTTGTAGATGATGATCTCAAGCAGCGCCGTTTAATGGCGGATTTTCTGCTGCCTTTGGGGTTTGAGCTGTTATTGGCGGAGAATGTCAAACAGGGTTTTGCACTGTTACACAGTCATAAAGTGGATTTGATTCTGCTTGATGTGCGTATGCCGGAAACCAACGGCTGGCAAATGGTCAAACAGTTACGTGAACAAAACTATTTAATGCCGGTGTTAATGGTTTCAGCCAATGCCCGCGATGCGGAGTTTAATTTACAAGCTGAAGGCTATCATGATGGTTATATTGCCAAGCCGGTCAACTTAGATGCGTTATTGAGAAAAATGGCGCAGTTGTTGAACCTGCAGTGGTTATATAAAAACATCAACGAGGACGGAAAACCGGGCGAGTTGCCGACCAGTTATAGACATAAAAAAATGGTGGCAAAAGATCAGTATCAAGAATTAATTGCCCTGGCTGAGATTGGTTATTTATCCGGATTTAAAGATAAATTTTCTGATATTGAAAGTGAGTATCAATATCCGGATGATGTTGCATCGCAAATATCCGCCTATGTCGAAGTGTGTAATTTTCCTAAAATCATTGAATATCTAAGTGAGTTAATTGATGAAAAAGAACAGCGCTGACATTGTTTTAGTGGTTGATGATTCACCGGAGTCCCTGGGCATGCTTAACGTTGCCCTGAATACCCAGGGTTATACCGCACTGGTTGCCCTGAACGGTTTGCAGGCTTTGGCGATTGCGGAAAAGGTTGAGCCTGATGTGGTGTTACTGGATGCCATAATGCCGGAAATGGACGGATTTGAAACCTGCCGCCGTTTGAAGGAGAGGTTACCGAATACGCCGATTATTTTTATGACCGGCTTAACCGATGTTGAAGACGTTGTGAAAGGTTTTGCCGCAGGGGGCGTGGATTACGTTACCAAACCCATTTCACCCGATGAAGTGATTGCGCGCATTAAAACTCATATTCAAACGGCCAAATTAGCCTTAAGCGCGCAGGATGCCCTTGACCATGCCGGTAAAAATGTATTTTGTGTTGGAGAATCGGGGCGCTTGTCCTGGGCCACTCCGCATGTGCATGAGTTAGTCGCACAAATAGCAGCTGCGGATCAAAGCCCCTGGGCGACGCTTGCCGGGTTGATAGAAAAATGGTTACAGGGGGATACCAGCCTGAATCTAAAAATCAGTTGTTTCAGCGAAAATATCGAGGTGCTCTACGAACGCCGGCAGGAAAAAATGCACCTGTTACGTATTGTGCAGACCAAATTACAAAAGCAACCTGAAGATTTAAAAAATAACCTGCCGATCACTAAACGTGAATCCGAGGTTTTGTATTGGATCTCTTATGGAAAAACCAGTTGGGAAATAGCACAGATACTGGAAATGAGCCCGCGAACGGTTAATAAACATTTAGAGCAGATATTTAAAAAATTAGGGGTTGATAACAGAACATCAGCCGCCGCAATCTCAATACGTATATTAGAAGCGTAGTCCATGCGGACCATCAGGGTGAAAAAGAAGTCCTGACTGAGTGAGCCGGGAGAATCTTTTTGATCCTGGTTTATTGAGTTAAAAGCCTTTGTGTGATATAAAGCGCACCGGGATTATTAGAACAACTATTTGTTGTTAATCTCACTTAACTTATACGGCTTTTATGTTTGTTTATCAGCAGTTGATTAAATAAACCTGAGGACGTATTTAAAAATAACACACACGCATCGACACGTCACTCGGGGTGCCTATTTTCAACTGATTTGAAAATCTGGTCGAGTGTATGGGATGTGTGGAGGCCTAACCCCTTAAGAGGAAATTCTAATGGCAAATGTATCAATGCGCGATATGCTGCAAGCTGGCGTTCACTTCGGTCACCAAACTCGTTACTGGAACCCAAAAATGAAACCTTTCATTTTCGGTGCACGTAACAAAGTTCATATCATCAACCTTGAAAAAACTGTTCCAATGTTCAACAAAGCACTTGATTTCCTAGAGCAAAAAGCTGCTAAGAAAGGTAAAGTTTTATTTGTTGGTACTAAACGTGCTGCTTCTGAAGCAGTAAAAGAAGCAGCGATTAGCTGTGATCAATTCTACGTTGATCACCGTTGGTTAGGTGGTATGTTGACTAACTGGAAAACAGTTCGTCAATCGATCAAACGTTTGAAAGACCTTGAAGTTCAAAGCCAAGACGGTACTTTTGACAAGTTAACTAAAAAA
>NZ_JBFGZY010000078.1:0-18858 GCF_041586535.1 Psychromonas sp.
CAATGAAGGGCTAAGACTACTCGCTTAAAAATTCGTGGCGGCAGGTAGTGCCGACACGTTAAACGCTTGTAAGAGGTTTTAGAAGACTAACGCAACTTAATGTTGCAATGCCTAAACCGTTGACGACAAGAATCACCTTGGTTTAGCTGGGTGAGCTTCAAACTGTTGTTAACTTATTAAAAAATAACATAATATTTTTAAATAAATGTACCCATTTTCAATGAGAGGGTTATATTAACAAGGCAGTGAATTTTATTATAGGTAAATACTATGGACGGGATAGAATCAAACGATTTTACCTATCAAGTGTTTTTGTCCATAATGACTCCATCAAAACAAGTTAACAACTTGTTGTTATTAAAGAAATGATATTTTAAATATTCAATAGAGGAATTACATATGTTAGACAATATCGAAGGTCAAAAAATACCAAATGTTACTTTCCCGACTCGTCAGGGTGATGAATGGGTAAATGTCACTACTGATCAGCTATTCTCAGGCAAAACAGTGGTTGTTTTTTCATTACCAGGTGCCTTTACACCAACTTGTTCATCAACACATCTTCCTCGTTACAATGAGTTAGCGGGTGTATTAAAAGAAAATGGGGTTGATGATATTGTCTGTATCAGTGTCAACGATACTTTTGTTATGAATGCATGGCTTGCTGATCAGGAAGCTAAAAATATCACTGTCGTGCCGGATGGTTGTGGTACTTTTACTGAAGGTATGGGCATGCTGGTAGATAAAAGCGATATCGGTTTTGGTAAACGCAGCTGGCGTTACAGTATGTTGGTAAAAGACGGTGTAGTTGAAAAAATGTTCATTGAGCCTAACAAACCGGGCGACCCGTTTGAAGTGTCTGATGCGGATACCATGCTGAATTACATCAATCCTAATGCTAAAGCACCTTCTGCGGTGGCATTATTTACTAAACCAGGCTGCCCTTTCTGTGCAAAAGCAAAAGCGGCATTAAAAGAGAAGAATATCGCCTTTGAAGAGATTGTGTTAGGTACAGATGCAACTAGCGTGAGTCTGAAAGCAGTCACCGGACAAACCACTGTGCCGCAGTTATACGTTGATGGTAAACACCTTGGTGACAGCGATGCGGTAATTGCCTACGTTAACGGTTAATACCTTAATGATAGCGAGCCTGTAATTGCAGGGTTGCAGTTAACAAATCAGACGAAAAGCGCATTTTCACTCCGAAAGTTGCGCTTTTTTTTACCCTGAATTTCAGCAAAGGAGTCTTTATGAAACAGTTAAAAGTACAAGTAGCGGTAATCGGTGGCGGAACGGCGGGACTTGCTGCATACCGTGCAGCAAAAGAAAAAACAGATTCTGTGGTAGTAATTGAGGGGGAGCAATTCGGTACAACCTGTGCGCGTGTCGGCTGTATGCCGAGTAAATTATTAATTGCCGCCGCCGATGCGGCTCATCATGCAGGACATACGGATGCTTTTGGTGTCTTTGTTGATGGGCAAATACGCATTGACGGTAGCAAAGTGATGCAGCGTGTGCGCAGTGAACGGGATCGTTTTGTCGGTTTTGTGCTTGATGGCGTGGATCAGATCCCAGAGCAGGATAAATTGATCGGTAAAGCAACTTTTACCAGCGAAACACAGCTGCAGATTGATGATCATACTATCGTTGACGCGGCTAGCATTGTTATTGCGACCGGCTCCCGTCCTAGTTATCCCGCAGCCTGGAACGAACTGGGTGACAGGCTGATTGTCAATGATGATCTCTTTGACTGGACGGACCTGCCCAAATCCATTGCGGTTTTCGGACCGGGCGTTATCGGTTTGGAGCTTGGTCAGTCACTGCATCGTCTGGGAGTAAAAGTATTGATGTTCGGCATGGGCGGACAGGTTGGACCTTTTACTGATCCGGAAATACTCGCTTATGCGCAGAAAACCTTTGCCGAAGAGTTTTATCTGGATGCTGATGCGAAGGTGGAAAATATTGTCCGTAAAGGGGATCTGGTTGAAATTACTTATCAGGATAAACAAGGGGTGCAGCAGGTCGCTGAAGTTGATTATCTGCTTGCGGCAACGGGGCGTGCGCCTAATACGGATAAGTTAGGTTTAGAGAATATCGAAATCGAAAAAGGACCGCGTGGTGTGCCGGTTGCTGATCCCTTCACCATGCAGACATCGGTGCCTTCGATATTTATTGCAGGTGATGCCAGCAATCAGATCCCGCTGCTTCATGAGGCGGCGGATCAGGGTAAAATCGCCGGCAGTAACGCTGCGCTTTATCCGAATATTCGTGCCGGATTACGCCGCTCTCCGCTGGCCGCGGTTTTCAGTGACCCGCAACTGGCCATGGTAGGCTTAACCCATAAGCAGGTGAGTGAAAAATATACCGGTTGCAACTGCTTTGAAACGGGCAGCGTTTCTTTTGAAAATCAGGGGCGTAGCCGGGTTATGCTGAAAAACAAAGGACTATTAAATATCTATGGCGAGCATGGTACTGGGCGCTTCTTAGGAGCGGAGATGATTGGCCCGCAAGCTGAGCATTTAGCGCATCTGCTTGCCTGGGCACACCAGAATAGAATGACCGTTTCACAGATGCTGGATATGCCGTTTTATCACCCGGTTATTGAGGAAGGACTGCGTACTGCATTACGCGATCTGAACGCCAAATTGAGACTTGGTTCAGAAATGCTTAACGAATGTATGGAGTGTGGTCCCGGCTGTTAATTAATAAAAGACTAATCACACTATCGCTTAAAATATTTTGTTTAGTTACTGTTGTCTTTTTTAGTCTATTTAATTGTTATTTATAAGGTTTATTTTTTGTAGACTGCGCTATTGGAAAGTCAAATATGGAGAATAAAAAGCGCTTATTGTAAATATTAAGTCAAAAAATAATCTAGTATTAATGGTTCATTCAACCACATAAAGGGATGTTCTATGAAAAACCAATTAATCTACCGTTTATTTTTTATTTTTTCACTGTTTTTTCTGGGGGCCGGCAATCAGCTATTGGCTGCCGCTGAAACCGAGCAGATGATGCAGCAGAGTATGCAGGTTGCAGAAAAAATAAATCTCAATACCGCAACAGCCCAGCAACTTGCTGTTATCAAAGGTATTGGTGAGAAAAAAGCACAGGCCATTATTGATTACAGAGAAACAAACGGTGATTTTGCTGATCTGAGCGAATTAGTCAACGTAAAAGGAATTGGTGAAAGCACACTGACAAAAATTCAGCCTTTTGTCACTCTTTAATAATCAATAAAAATATGGAGCCATTAACCATCTCTGGCTCCATTTTTGTACCTATCACGCAAAATTCCATCTACCACATCCCGAAATAGAGTGAAAAATTATTGGAGTTCATTCGCTGATTAATGTTGCCGGGACCGAGCCTTGGCCTTGGCAGTGGTGGTTAATGTTTTCGGAACTGAGCCTACAGGCTCGGCGTTTGTTACTTTATTAAAGCAGTGGATTGATGTTTTTTAACAGGATGTTTTTACAAAACATTGCCCCGCCTGAAGTCGGGGTTCCTAAGAGGCAGTTTACGCACAGACTCTCGGAACTGAGCCTTTAGGCTCGGCTGTTTTACATACCTAACTTACATTATTTTCAGTTGTTTATTAGTGGGAAATCACTTCATGACCTACCGCCACTTACCCCATACAGGCATTGCCGGTTATTATCAGTTTATTACTTTCCGTACTTTCGACAGTACAGATCCTTTTCTGAAAAAGTTATTTGCCCAACCAATTGAGAATAATAAAAAGCAGTTAACAGCTGATTTACATCTTGATAAATCAGAGCAGGGGGCTTATTTGCATGGTGAAGTGTTACGCTACTTGAACTATTTTATACAACGTAAAAACCATGAGTTATATCAGCTTGTTGCATTTTGTACTATGCCAAATCATGTTCATTTATTAATAAAACCGCTGATGCCGTTAGCAAGGATGATGAATATGTTCAAAGGAATTAGTGCAAAGGAGATTAATAAGATTATGGACAGAAAAGGGGTCTTTTGGGCGAAAACTTATTATGACAAAGGGATTCGGGACCAGAAGCACTTTGATGTTGTTTATAACTATATAAAAAATAACCCATCAAAGCTCATTGAACCTGGCATAACGATCCCAAGATTTTATGGGATTTATGAAGAGCAATAGGTCACAATATGTTTTTACAAAACCTTGCCCGCCTGAAGAAGCATTTTACGCACACACTGTCGGAACTGAGCCTTCAGGCTCGGCGTTTGTTATGTTCCCAGGCAAAGGTAGCACCCGGTGCTTTCTATTGCAGATAATTCAAAAATAACCCTGCAAAAACCGCGAACCCAACATAATTATTGTCTAAAAAAGCTTTAAAGCAGGCTTTTTTCTCGCGGTTTTTTATCTCTAATTGCTGCCTGATAAATAAAGCTGTTACAACCAATAACGCCACAAAATAAATCCAGTGCAGATCTTCAATCCAACCTAGCAGGATTAATAACATTAAGCTGGTTAATTGTAATATCGCAATAATCAGCTTGTCGTTGTGAGCAAACAAAACAGCCGTGGATTTCACCCCGATTTTAAGATCATCATCCCTGTCAACCATCGCATAAAGGGTGTCATAAGCGATGGTCCAGAGAATATTGACCAGAAAAACAAGCCATACCACAGCAGGTAAGGCATTTGCCTGTGCAGCATAGGCCATAGGAATCGCCCAGCTAAATGCAATCCCCAGAAAAAACTGCGGTAAATAGGTAAAACGCTTCATAAACGGATAAGCAAATGCCAGTAATAATCCCACAAAGGATAATTGAATGGTTAAACCGTTCTGAGTCAGCACCAGCAGAAAAGAGAGCATGGCCAGCACTAAAAACAGTTTAATCGCTTCGCTGCTGGTGGCGCGACCGGAGGGTAGAGGACGGTGCCTGGTACGCTCGACAAAGCCGTCAATTTTGCGATCCGCAAAATCATTAATCACACAGCCGGCGCTGCGCATCAAAAATACACCTGTTGAGAATACCAGCAGTACGCTCAAATCAGGCACACCCTGTGCGGCTATCCATAAGGCCCAGAGGGTCGGCCAGAGTAATAAAAGCGTGCCAATAGGTTTATCAATGCGCATCAACTGTGCGTAGGCTTGATATTTTTCTCTGTTAAAAAAATTCATGCAGAATGGCTCATGTTAAATAGATGCCTGAAGCGGGCAAAAAGACTTCGCTGACTAATAACGGTTTGTTATTAACATAAAAAAGAGAACGCCTACCCCAAAGTGGAAACCCCGAATCCTGGTTAAGATTTTCACAAAGCTGATGCACAGCGGAATGAAGGGGAAATTGTGCAACTTCTATTTGATCGCGGCGCATGCTCGGATCCTTAAATAAAATAGAGCCGAGTGAGCGTGTGCCGATGTCCGCCAGCTGTGCTTGTTGCTCGGTTAAGGTGCTGAATGGAATTTCGGTCTGGGCAAACACCACGGGGAGATCATCACAACACAAAAAAACTTCCCGGACCAAGACTTTTTTCTCGCTTGCGAAATGGCTGGAAAGTGAATCTTCACTATCGGTTAATATAACCTGCTGTCTAACCTTTACCTGTAAGCTTTGTGCTGAAGCCTGCAATTTTTGGGTTAATGAATCTTGGTCCAATAACCAGGAGCGTACTTTGCTTGAGCAGGGCAAGCATTCCGTCCCGGTTATCCAGGGAGCAGCCGAGGCAAGGGGGAGTAAGCGATCGATGGTCGTCTCCATTAACAGTTAAAGCCTATTTATAACGATAGCGCTGGGTGAATTAATTATTTTTTGATTATACCCCGAACTCATCGCTATCGTCACTGTTGTTCCTTGGGCATAACAAAGGCCAGCAATAAACCGGCGAGCAGCCCCACTAAATGTGCATAGTTTGCAACGTTCATGGGTAAAAGATCCACAAAGCCAAAGGCCAGCCAGGCGAGTAAAAAGATAAAATAGGAGTTGGGGAGTTGTACCTTGCTGTTTTTATTCAGTTTGCCAAACAACCAGCAATAACCGACCAAACCATAAACAACACCGCTTAATCCACCGAAGTAAGGGCTAACTAAGAAATATTGTGCGAGATTCGCAGCGACACCGGAAAATACAAAAAGCAGCAGCAGACGCACTTTACCCTGCTGTTTTTCAACCATACCCGCGAGCTCCCACCACCAGAGCAAATTAAAAATAATGTGCAGAGCACTGAAGTGTAAAAAGGCAGGGGTAATAAAACGCCAGCTTTGCGTGTAATCAAAAGGTAAATGCGTAAAAAAAGCCAATACCGATGGAATGGGTTGAAACAGCCCGGAAACTATCAGCAGATAGATCACCAGACAGAGGGCAAAAACACTATGGGTGATAATGCCCGCGTGACTGATGAAATTGCCTGCTAAATTAGACGCGGCAAAAGCGAAATGGTTATTATCAGCGCTGACCTCACCGGCCTGCCAACTGGCAGACAGGTACTTAGGATTATTGGGGTGTTGTAAAAACAGGTCCAGTTCTACTTGAGCTTGTGCCTGCTGCTCCTCTTGAGCAATAAATAGCGCATAGTCAAAGTCACCATGCTCAAGTTTGTTCCGGATGCCGATGCTATTTAAATAATCAGAAAATGCCTGCGCGGCGCGTCTGTTTTGAAATTGATGCAATAGGAACATAGGTTAGCTTTCCGCTTTTTTGATATCTAAATTTTTAAAAGAGACTTTATTCTCCTGATTTAACACCTTAATCAGCAGCATTGAACGCTCCAGGCCATCCTCAACTTCAAACACAGCGGTTAAACCTTTAAAGGCGCCATTGATAATCTCAACTTTATCACCGTTTTTATATAACAATTCACGATTAACGTCATGCTGATTATGAGCATGGCATAAACGTTCCAGCTGTTTTATCTGCTCTTCCGGAATGCTGGCAATGTTAACTCCGAATTTAACAAAATCATAGATACCGCGAGTCGAACGGATAGGGCTGTAATTTTTATCGCTGTCAGAGATATTAACGAACAGGTAACTGGGAAATAACGCCTCTTCAACCTGTGTTTTTTTACCACGTATTATTTTTTCTTTCATTATTTTAGGAAAAAAAGAATGGATTCCCTGGTTCGCCAAATTCTGTTGCGCACGCAACTCTTCTTTACTTTTACAATAGACAACAACCCATTTGTTACTCATGATTTTTTCTCCCGGTATTACTAAAAGGCCCTGTAGGGTAGCGAAAACACCATAATGAAGCGAATAAAATATTGAACTCGTATCTCATCAGCAACGGCGTGGGAAATAAGTATAAACAAGATTTTTGCACTTTGGGGCTGCTTTTATTTGTAACTAGACTACGGTTGACTGCTTCTATTTTGTGGCCAAACAGAACGGTGGGAAATATACACCGACAAACTTTAACGATTACTACTAGTAAAAAATCGCCTAAAAAGTTATATTGCGCATCAATTTTTTGTCTTTAAGCTCTCAGGTTCTTTCACATTGGGCTCGATTAGCTCTAGTAGTATTGATTTATAACAAGTTGAAAGGGATTAGAATGTTTATGCGTATAAGCATTCTTTTGAATAGGATAGTAAAGCAGTTTAAATACTTGGTGAGTGAAATTAATGCATACTTTAAATATAAAACGCACATTAGAGCTGATTTGGGTCAAAGCAAGTTTGAATTTACGCTCGGAAGCTTCCGTTAACTATTTAAGTTACGCCTGGTGGGTGATCGAGCCTTTACTGCATATGGTCGTTTATTATGTCGTATTCTCTTTTCTGCTGGCAAGAGGCGGCGAAAACTATGTTGCTTTTTTATTGACGGGGTTGATCCCTTGGCTATGGTTTTCAAAGACGGTCAATCATACCATGGGGAGCATTCTCCATGGTAAAGAGTTGATGAACCAACTTTATATTCCTAAAGTGTTTTTTCCTTTAACCTTTGTCGTGCAAGACTCAATAAAGCAAGTTATTGTTTTTGCTTTATTGTTAGCTTTTCTTATTTTGTATGGTATTGCGCCCTCTATAATTTGGTTATACAGCCTGCCAATTATTATGATTCAATTTCTTTTGACTATTGGCTGCTCATTGCTCGCCGCATTAGCAGTGCCATTTATTAGGGATATGTCTTTTGTCATACCTACAGGGCTGCAGTTTCTTATGTTTTGCTCTGGCATTTTTTTTAGTCATCATGATATCCCTGAACACGTACAGCATTATTTTTTCTTAAACCCTATGGCTGTAATCCTTGCTGCTTTTCGCGATGTCTTAGTTGATGGTGTCGCTCCCAACTTCGGGCAGCTCGCTTATGTCACCCTCTTTAGCTGTGTTTTAATTGTTATTGCTGCATGGTCATATAAAAAATTGGAATACCTATTACCAAGGGTGGTACTTGAATAATGACTGCGTCAATAGAAAAAATCATTGAACTTAAAAATGTTGGCGTAACCTATAAAGAGCGCAAATCACTTTTTAAGAAAGAGGAGTACCAAGCGTTAAAAGATGTCACCTTTGATGTCTATAAGGGCGAAACGCTGGGTATTATTGGCCGCAATGGTGCAGGAAAATCAACCCTGCTGCGCTTATTAGCTGGCATTATCAAACCAGATAAGGGTGAAGTGATACATCACACCAAAAGCGTATCGCTGATGGCGCTGGCTGCGGGTTTTGATCCTAACCTATCCGGGCGACAGAATGCCATTATCAGCGGCATGCTGATTGGTTATTCAAAAAAACAGATGCTAGCCAACATTGAAGAGATCAAGCGCTTTTCAGAACTGCAGGCGTTTTATGAAAAGCCGGTAAAACATTATTCGTCGGGTATGAGAGCAAGACTGGCTTTTTCTATTGCAATGTATGTCTCACCGGATGTCCTTTTGATTGATGAAGTGTTAGGTGTTGGCGACGTCAGCTTCAAACAAAAAGCAGAGCAAGCACTGGAAGATAAAATTAAGTCTGATCTTACGGTGATAATTGTTTCCCACTCGGAGGATCAAGTAAAGCGTCTTTCTGAGCGTATTGTCTGGATTGATGGCGGTAAAGTTCGTGAACAAGGTTTACCTGAAGAGGTTTTCCCTCAATATAATTTGAATATCCGTTTTTCTACGTTCGGATTAAAAGTAGAAAAATATGAAGTTAATGATGACTTTATTATTCACCTGGAACCGCTTGAGTTGAACGGTAATAAGTTTGTTTTTAATTGTGTTATTATTGACAAATTAGGGCGAAAGGTTGATTTGGTGAGCTGTCAAGCAGATGGGCAAGATGCTGTTGTAATATCCGAACCAACAGCCACTCCAAGGTTTGGACAACGATATCCTGATAATAAGTATGCAGGAATGGCCCGGTTTGGTGGGTTTTATTTTATAGTGGGTAAGGAAACATCATTATATTATGGTGATAATTGCATATTCACTTCAAAGTTGATTTTTAATTAACTAGCGTATTAAGGTATTAGATTTGAAAAAAACATTATTTATCCACATTGGCTCCTTTAAGACCGGTACCAGCGCATTACAAGATTTTATTTCTGTTAATAAAGATGCTTTACAGCAAGAGGGGGTTTATATCCCGACTTCTACAGGTAAAGGGCACCATGAGTTAGTTGTTGCATTACTTCGAAGGTTTACCGACTTTAATGCTCGGTGGGCTGGGTACGATTCGATAAAGGGAAGTGATTGCGACAATATATGGAATCAACTTATTAAAGAGATAGATGATACATCATGCTCCAAGGTGTTGGTCTCTTCAGAATTGTTTTGCGATATTGTCAATGAACACTGTCGTGATCATAGTCAAGAGATTGGCGAGTATATATCTAATAAATTAAAAAATGTAGATGTTAAAATTATTTGCTACTTTCGAGACATAAAACAATATGCAAAAAGCATGTATAAAGAGCTACTGAAAGTATCTAGTTTGAAACTCAATTATAGTCAACAGTTGTGTGAATTTATTAATAATAAGTCTATACATATTTACCCTAATATTTACTTAGACTTTTACTCAAACTTATTCGGGCGTGAAGCACTATCTATTTATGAGTATAAGAAAAGCTTACTTTATAGGGGAAGCCTTGAGCACGACTTTTTCAAGAGAGAGCCTTTCAATATTTCTTTAGATGGATTTGTTTTTCGAAATTATATATTAAATGAAAGTATTCCTGACAGTTTAGTGCCAATAAAGTTAGCCCTAAATCAGGTTGGTATTAAGGATGTTGCTTTTAATAGATATCTCTCTGATATGCTGAGATCATCAAGTGAAGAGTTTTCAGTTGATTACTCTTTATTGGAAAAACTAAATACTATGGTTGATGAGGAAGCTGATAAGTATGATCTCAATTTCACCCCCTTTGTAAAAGAAGACCTTGATATAAAAAGTAATATAAGTCAGGAGTCAATGATTTTAACAGTTCAAAACGCGATAATTATAAAACAAAATAGAAATATTGAGCATAAACTTGATCTGATTTTAGGCCCTAAAGGCGGATTTAACATAAAAGTCAAAAATAAATTTAAAAAACTACTAAGCCACTTTTTTAATAAGGGTCATAAATGATAAATATCCATAATTTCATCAATCAGCCTGTAAATAATACCTCTCCAACATCCATGTATTTTAATGGGGAAAACTTGATTTGTACTGAAAAGGGTATCTATTTTTTTAAAGGAGCCCAATTTGATACGTTCACTTTTTATAATGGTTTTTTTATAGATAAGTGGAGTGAAAACACGCAATTAAACAACTTGAATCTTGCAATATCAGGTGAGGGCGAAGCAAAAGTTTCATTAATTCATAGAGATAGATCTGGTCGAGAAGTTATATTATCGAGCTTTTTAGGTGATTTATGCCAAATGCCAGAGATATGTATAGATGATTATAGCTCTTTAAAGAAAGGATGTATTTACTTTAAGTTGGAACCAATAGCGGACGGAATACTTCATAATGCTCGATTTTATACAAACCAGATTCCACCAAATAATGTCAAACTGGGTTTAGTTATTACCCATTTTAACAGAATTGCTGAAGTCAATAAGTCATTTAATAGAATATATAATGAATTGTTATTGGATGGTTATTATGAGGATAAAATAAAGTTAAAAATCATTGACAATTCACAAAATAGTGGAATTCAATCAAATAACCATGTTGAAGTGATTAATAACCAAAACTTAGGTGGATCAGGTGGATTTACAAGAGGGTTACTTGAGCTGGATGATGATGGCTCTTACACTCACTGCTTATTTATGGATGATGATGCTTCTTGTGAAATCGAGTCTATCAAGCGAACTTATCAACTGTTGCAATATGCCAAGGATCCCAAACTAGCTATAGCCGGATCTTTGCTGCGCGAAGACAAGCCTGACATTATCTGGGAGAAAGGAGCGTATTTTGATGGTATATGCCGTCCTGTGCACGGAGGAGTGTGTGCATCTAATACTAACAACCTGCAGGTGGTTGAGTCTAAAGATCGTGGCGATATCTATGGAGCCTGGTGGTTTTTTGCTTTCAATATAAAGGAAGTTAGCCATTACCCAATTCCATTTTTTGTAAGGGGAGATGACATATCATTTTCTCTCACCAATGATTTTAAAATTATGACAATGAATGGTATTGCATCCTATGGGGAAGATTTTGGTGTAAAGAGTGGGGCTTTACCTTTATACCTTGACCTTCGTTCTCACCTTGTTGAACAACTGCATATACTAGGCGACTCAAAGTTTAAGTTATGTAGAACAATTGTTAGGTTCTTCGGGCTGGCTACAATGTCATATCAGTATGGTACAGCTAGAGCTTTGATCCAAGCAGTCGATGATTTTATTGCAGGCCCTGAGTTTTTTGATCAAAACAAAGATATGTCTAGTCGATTTGGTTTGATAAAAAGTTATGCCAAAGATGAAGTCTTATCGGATGAGGAGTTTGATCCGGTTGAGTTAGCGTGGAACAGTTTAGAAGAGAGTAAATTAAGGTATGTTATCCGTTTGCTTACGCTTAACGGTCACCTTGTACCATCTATATTTTTTAGCAAACAAACAGTATTTCAACCAAAAGGGTTTCGAGCGCATTTTAGAGAGATTTTTCTTCATAAAAAAGTCAGGTACGTCAATACATCAAATAACACATCCTATGTATCTGAGATGAATAGAAAGGAATTGGCGAAACTAAGTATTATGATGCTGAAGAGGATAAAGTTCATTTTATCTAACTATGATCAGATTAAGCACAATTATAAAAATAACATGCCGGATATTATGACAAAAAGTTATTGGAATAACGTATATAAAACAGAGGGTTTATGAACTTATTAATGGTAGGCGCAGGTTTTTCCTGTGCAGTAATTGCGCGTAAATATGCTGAACAGGGTCACAAAGTGACCGTCATTGATTCACGCGAGCATGTAGCAGGTAACTGTTACTCAGAACGAAATGCCGAAACAGGCGTAATGGTTCATACCTATGGCCCGCATATTTTCCACACAGACGATAAAGAGGTCTGGGATTATGTCAATCAATGGGTTGAGTTTAAGCCTTATACTAACCGGGTAAAAACAACCAGTCAGGGTGCGGTGTATTCGTTGCCGATCAATTTACATACCATCAATCAATACTTTGGTAAAACATTGAACCCTACGGAAGCAAAAGCGTTTATTGAATCGCAAGCGGATACCGCTATTAGGGATCCGCAAACCTTTGAAGAGCAGGCGATGCGCTTTGTCGGTAAAGATTTTTATGAGGCTTTTTTTAAAGGTTATACACAGAAGCAGTGGGGCGTGCACCCTTCAACCTTACCTGCTAGTATTTTAAAGCGGTTACCTGTCCGTTTTAATTATGATGACAACTACTTTAACCACAAATATCAGGGCATGCCCGTCAACGGTTATACTGAAATTGTAGAAAAAATCTTAGATCATGAAAATATCGAGGTGAAGTTAAACACAGCATTTGAAAAATCAATGGCGGAGATGTTTGATCATGTTTTCTACTCTGGACCAATTGATGCCTACTTCGAATACCAACATGGCCGCTTAGGTTACCGCACTTTAGATTTCAAGCAGGAAATACACGAAGGTGATTACCAAGGCACTGCGGTAATGAACTATGGTGATGTCGAAGTCCCTTATACTCGCATTACTGAGCACAAGTATTTTTCGCCATGGGAATCTCACGATAAAACGGTTATTTACAAGGAGTATAGTCGCCTGGCTGAAGAGCAAGATACGCCATACTATCCGATCCGTTTTGCTGGCGGGCAGGGTGTCGAGCAATTGTCGCAATATGTGGCTTTAGCGAAGAAACAAAATAAAGTAACCTTTGTGGGGCGTTTAGGTACCTACCGCTATTTAGATATGGATGTCACAATAAGGGAAGCTATGACGGTGGCTGAAAAGTCAATAAAAGCACTTGAAGAAGGTAACGCTATTCCAGCTTTCTTTGTTGATGTGGCATAAGCCAGCTTATTATTTAACAACCCAAATGGTGCTTAGTTGCACCATTTTTTGTATTAGAGTACATATGAAACACAGAATCGAGCCAATTTTCCTAAAGGTATTAAATGAAAAATAATATTGCAGTTGTACTGGTGACTTTCAATCGCAGTGACATGCTAAAACAAAATTTACTATCTTTGAAAGAGCAAGGGAATCTCACTTACTTTATTATTGATAATAATAGTCAGGACAATACCAGAGAAGTAGTTGATGCTTTTCAGGCATCGGTGGACAGTCCAGTTCATTATTTTAATACGCAAGCTAATTTAGGTGGTGCCGGTGGTTTTGCTTTCGGCTGTGAAAAAGCGCTAGAGCATAAAGATTTCACGCATTTATGGTTAGCGGATGATGACGTAACTTTTGCTCCTGATTGTTTAGAAAACCTTATTCCTTATATTGATCAAAAAACGATTTTACAACCTATGCGTTATGCAGTTGATGGAACAAATGCTGAAGCTTCTTCGACGGTGATCGATTTAGATTCTATTTTTATCTTAAATCATAAGCGTAATTCAGTCATGGGCACATCATTTGAAAATGCAAAAGAACCTTTTGGTATTCAGCATATCCCTTTTGAAGGTCCGCTAATTCCTCGTTCTATATTTGAGAAAGTAGGGATACCGGATAAGCGCTATTTTATTTTTAGTGATGATTTAGATTTTTCATTAAAATCATTACGCAATGGTTTTGATATTAAGTGTGTACCCTTAGCTAAAATGACGCGCTTACGCCCTGCTGAACCAAATTATAAGCCAACGGATTGGAAGAGTTATTTTGTTTATCGTAATTTTTTCAGAATACACAAGGAGTTTGGTAATAACTGCTTTGTAAGGAAGCGGCCCTATTTGTTAGCCTTAATGGTGTCGGGGTATTGTCTACTTACGGGGAACATTAAAGGTCTTAACATTATTAAAGATGCGTTTCGAGATGGTATGTCTGGTGATTTTAACTTGGATACTAAGTACATTCCATAGTAAAAAACTGTAATTTATATTATGCCGAGCTTGTCGTCAGAAAAGGTTATTTGGCCGGTATTTTATACTTAATAATGTTAAATAAAGATAAATGTAATGATTGCTATGTAATAATGTGTTCAGATATTTGTTATATTATTACTTTTGATCATGCAGGCTTATTTTGAAAAAGATTCTTATTACAGGTGCTAGCGGATTTGTTGGTGCTGCAGTTAATTCAAGGCTTGAACAAGAAAAGTCATATCTTCTATTACAAACGTCACGATTTGATAGCGGTAGTGATAAACTCTCTATCGATTTTTCCCTTGGGTTCAATATTAGCAGTGAGCTTGTTGACGTTGAAACCATTATCCACTGTGCTGCCCGTGTTCATGTAATGAGCGATAAGGCTGTTGATTCTTTACAGGCATACCGTCAGGTAAATACCACTGGCACCTTAAACCTTGCCCAACAAGCTGCGGATGCCGGGGTTAAGCGTTTTATCTTTATCAGTACCATCAAGGTCAATGGTGAATCTACAGAGCCTGGTTTTCCATTTAAACCCGATGATAATTTTGTTCCTGTCGATTCCTATGGGCTGAGTAAATATGAAGCTGAAGAGGGGTTGCGAAAAATAGCTGAAAAATCCGGGATGGAGGTGGTGATTATTCGCCCGCCTTTAGTTTATGGTCCCGGCGTTAAAGCTAATTTTGCGGCAATGATGAAGTGGATCTATAAAGGTATTCCCCTGCCTTTAGGCGGCATTAACGAAAATCGACGCAGCTTAGTGTCGATCGATAATTTGGTTGATTTGATTATTACCTGTATTGACCACCCAAATGCTGCGAATCAAACTTTTTTAGTTTCAGATGATGACGATATGTCGACATCTAAATTGCTTGCTCGCATGGCGACCGCATTGGATGTGCCAAATAGAATGCTGCCTGTCCCTAGCGCCTGGTTAACGGCAGTCGCCAAGTTAATGGGTAAACCGGCCATAGCGCAACGCTTATGTGGCTCGTTACAGGTTGATATATCCAAAACCAAAAAACTGTTAGACTGGCGACCACCCTATAGCACGGCTCAATCCATGAAAAAAACAGCGGTCGCTTACCTTGAAAAAAATAATAAGTAGTTATTGCAATGAATCATTTTATTATCCGAGTTATTGACTTCGCTATGGCTTTCTTTGGTTTGATTGTGACTTTTCCAATCTTGGTCGCTGTGACTGTTATGGGATATTTCGACACTGGCGCGCCCATTTTTATTCAACAGCGCGTGGGTAAAAACAAACGTCCATTCAACTTAATTAAATTCCGAACTATGTCTGTTGATACCAAGTCTGTGGCAAGTCATCTTGCCAGCCCTGCTTCGATTACTAAGTTCGGCTCTTTTTTGCGTAAAACTAAAATTGATGAATTACCGCAGTTAATTAATGTATTAAAAGGGGAGATGAGTTTTGTCGGTCCTCGTCCTAATCTGTTTAATCAGAAACAGTTAATAAAAGAGCGCGAAAGTCGCGGGGTTTACGATGTGCTGCCTGGCATTACCGGGCTCGCGCAGGTAAATACAATTGATATGTCAACCCCTGAATTGTTGGCCGAAATAGATCAAAAAATGATCGCAACACTGACCATTAAAAATTATTTTAAATATATTATTATGACAGCAACCGGAAGTGGTTCAGGCGATCGGGTGAAGTAAGTTAGATTATAAAATTGACTTTTGTGATATATTCTTTTTCAATGTGCCTTTTAATCAACAGGGCTTTTGTGTTTGTTTTGCATTGTCAAGGACTCCATGACTTTAATTAACTCCGTTTTATCTATGCCCCGTGTCTATAAGCGTATAATTAGCGTCACCGTTGATACGTTATTTATTGTCTGCGCTTTTTTTGCCGCCTTTTATACTCGCTTGGGCGACGTGAGTTTTCTTGACTTTGGTGCATATTGGCAGGTGCTTATTGCTCTTTGGGTGGCGACGCTTGTATTGTTTACCCGGGTTGGTTTATATCGTGCTATTTTACGTTATTTGAGTGTGCATGCCCTGCTAACCATTGTGCTCAGTTGTTTCGCATCGGCTGTATTATTTGTTGTATTTGGTTATTATTGGGAAGTTTTTATTCCGCGTGCTGTTCCTATTATTTATGCAAGCTATCTAGTTCTGCTTTGTGGTGGAGCGCGTTTACTGGTCCGGGTGATTGTTTCGCAGCGCCTGAGCAAACAAAAAGAGCGGGTCATTGTCTATGGCGCGGGGGAGTCCGGGCGGCAATTAGTAAATTTATTGCGCCAGGGTATTGAATTTCATCCTGTTGCTTTTATAGATGATGAAAAGCGCTTATTCAAAACGGTTGTGAATGGATTAACTGTTTTTAACAGTGAAAATTTAGGTGTATTAATTACTAAAAAGCGCGCCAGCAAAGTATTGTTAGCGATACCAAGTGCGACCCGGACACAACGTAAAGCCATTATTAATTCACTTGTGGAGCTTCCCGTTGAAGTTAAATCAATTCCCAATTTTGAAGAAATTTTAAACGGTTCAGCAAGCATTGATCAGTTACGAGATGTACCCATTGAAGATCTTCTCGGTCGTGATCCAGTGCCAGCTAAACCGGAACTCTTGTCTGCTGATATCAAAAATAAAGTGGTAATGGTCACTGGCGCGGGCGGCTCTATCGGCTCTGAGCTTTGCAGGCAGATTGTTCAGCAGGCTCCGAACTCTTTAATACTATTTGAACTCTCTGAATTTGCTTTATACCAAATTGAAAAAGAGTTATCCGAGTTAGTGGCAGAGCAAAACTTGGATGTGCATATAATCCCTTTGCTGGGCTCAGTGCAACGCCTGAATCGTTTAAAAGCGGCATTAACCAGCTTTAAAGTACAAACGTTGTATCATGCCGCTGCCTACAAACATGTGCCTCTGGTGGAATATAATGTGGTTGAAGGGCTGCGCAATAATGTTTTTGGTACTTACTACACTGCATTGGCAGCCATCGAAGCAAAGGTTGAATCATTTGTTTTGATTTCAACCGATAAAGCGGTTCGCCCGACCAATGTGATGGGAACGAGCAAGCGAATGGCGGAGTTAACCCTACAGTCATTAGCTGCGGAAGAGCATAATACCCGTTTTTGTATTGTTCGTTTTGGTAATGTATTAGGTTCATCCGGATCGGTTATTCCACTTTTTAAGCGGCAAATAGCAGAGGGTGAGCATGTTACGGTTACTCATCCGGATATTATCCGTTATTTTATGACCATTCCAGAAGCGGCGCAATTAGTTATCCAGGCTGGAGCGATGGGCAAGGGAGGGGATGTCTTTGTTTTGGATATGGGGGAACCGGTTAAAATAGTCGATTTGGCGACTAACCTTATCAGGCTTTCTGGTCTGGAAATAAAATCTAAAACTAACCCTGACGGTGATATTGAAATACGTTTTACCGGTTTACGCCCGGGAGAGAAGTTATTTGAAGAGTTGCTGATTGGCGATAACGTTGGTAAAACCGTTCATGAGCGTATTATGACGGCCAATGAAAGCTTTTTACCCTATAGTGAATATGCAAAGATTTTAGAGCAGCTGGATCAAGCCTGCCATAATTTTGACTACCAACTGATTAGGGAAATTCTGTTAGCTGTGCCCGCTGGCTTTAATCCTACTGATGAAATCGGTGATTTAGTCTGGAAAGCAAAAAAGCAGATGCACCAGAATGAGAGTGTGCAACACTGAGTCAAATTTTTAGATGCAAGTCCAGCTCGTATCTCTGGTTATAATCCGCGGCAATCAGTTAAAAGCATACAATGCGTAAGGGATTAATAATATTATGTTTAAAAAAATATTAGTGGTGTGTGTGGGAAACATCTGCCGTTCTCCGATCGGCGAACTGTTATTACAAAAACACTTACCACATCTGGAGGTTAATTCGGCCGGTCTTGCCGCTTTGGTCGGCAGACCGGCTGATCCAAACTCTATCGCAGTTGCATTGAAAGAAAATATTGATCTGTCTCAGCATGTTGCACGGAAATTAACAGTCGAGATGATTGCTGAACATGATCTGATATTAGTTATGGAAAGAGAGCATATAAACGCGGTCACCAATATTTCACCTTGCGCAGGTGGGAAAACTATGTTGTTTGCTCAATGGAATGGCCAACAAGAAATTCCTGATCCATATTGTCAAAGTAAAGAGGCATTTGAACTTGTATATACACTGATGTCGCAATCAGCACTTAAATGGGCTGAAAAACTAAGTCAAATTTGAGGGAAAATGACTCATAAAAATAATCTGTTGCCCTAAACAGATAGCCGGATGGAGGTGATAGCAATCCGATTAATTATCAGTTTTGATGAAAAACACCGTCCTTTAGGGCGGTGATGAAAATCATTTAATGCGGAGCATTAACATCACTTGGTTTTTAATTTTTGTTCACAAGCATCTTTAACCCACTCTGAAAAAGGAGTGTCTCCGCGAACGG
>NZ_JBFGZY010000079.1:0-18701 GCF_041586535.1 Psychromonas sp.
GTTTCCATCGAGTAAAATGTGTAATGAATGTGGTTCGCTATATTCTGGTGCATGGTCTCTGGCAATCAGAAATTGGAACTGTGAATGCGGGGCCGCGCATGATCGCGATCATAATGCGGCTATTAATATTCACAATGAAGGGCTAAGACTACTTGCTTAAAAATTCGTGGCGGCAGGTAGTGCCGACACGTTAAACGCTTGTAAGAGGTTTTAGAAGACTAACGCAACTTAATGTTGCAATGCCTAAACCGTTGACGACAAGCATCACCTTGCTTTAGCTGGGTGAGCTTCAAAAGATTGTTAACCTGCATGATAATCTGACAAACTTTGCTCTAACTTAACCCCCTGCAGTTTAAGCTGGTTAATACGCTGCAGATAAGCTGCACCTTTTAACAGATGCAAGGCTACATCAACCGCTTTACGTTGCCGGTAATCCTCTAAATAAGTGCCCTTCACCCAGCTGTTAAACGCCCCTAAACTTGGACCTGACCAGATTTGATAATCCATTTCACGTCCTGCTTCACCGATATTCGACCAGCGTGAAGAGAGCCCTAAATACCAACGGAAAATCAATGCCATTTTGCGTTTAGGGTTAGTTTGAGCGCGAGCTAACATGTCTGGATCACGGGCATGGAAAAATTCGACAGTATCTGTCCAGACGCTGTCTAAGTTTTGTCTAAAAATCTGTTTCTCGATTTTTTCTCGTTCTGCTGCGGGAATCGCTTCAATAGAATCGTAAGCCATATACAGTTCATAAAGTTTATTCGCACGCATGGCAAACATAGAGCCACGCTTTACCACCTGCAGTTTAACCCCCATTTCAAACATATCTGCCGCGGGTGCCATAGTGACATCAGCCATTTCCACACCGGCAAGTAATTTACGCGTATGCTCCGAAGCGCCTGCTTCAATACATGCCTGGTTGACGCTGCCCAAGACAATATAAGCTGCGCCCATATTAAAAGCGGCTAATGCTGCTTGCGGCGTTCCAATCCCCCCACCCGCGCCAACACGCATGGCAGGCGAAAATTGATATTTTGTCTGTATTTCATCGCGTAAAGCGATAATTGAAGGTAATAAGGTTAAAAAGGGACGGTTATCGGTGTGGCCACCGGAATCGGCTTCAGCTGTAATATCATCAGCCATGGGAACGCGTTTGGAGAGCTCTGCCTGCAACGGGGTAACCTTGCCCTGAGCGAGCAGCTTCTCAACCAGCTTTTGTGGTGCAGGCTCCATAAAACGGCGTGCCACTTCAGTACGGGATACCTTGGCAATAACTTTATTTGCAATGTGCACAGTGCCGTCCGCATTTTCAGATAAACCGGCCAAACGATAGCGGACAATATGCTCAGTCAAAGCCAGATAAGCTGACGCTTCCACCACTTTAACCCCCAGTTTTAAGAAAGACTCAACAGCACCACGCTCTAATGCTTCTTCACTGGGCGCATGAATCAGGTTCACCGCAAAGGGGCCATTTGGTAATTCGCTTTGAATTCGTTTGATAGAACTTTCAATCACCTCAGGGATTAGACCAGCAGCGCCAAAGGAACATAAAAATCCCGCTTTCCCGAGTGCTACAACTAATTCAACCGAGGCAATGCCGTTGGCCATTGCACCGCCATGATAGGCATATTTTACCCCATAGCTTTGTTTAAAATCAGGATCGCCTAAATCTTCCGGATTAAGCGCCTGAGCAAAAGCTAATACCCGTTCATGACCAGCCGCACTAACTTTTTGGCTAATACCCACTCCGGCACCATTTTGGGCAAGATAAAGGGGTTGCTGCAGATCCATTAAGTAATTTTTTACTATCTTGGGATCACTGTTTACTGCTGCCGGATCAACTTGCCATCCCCAGTTGATTGGATTGTGTCTGGTAAAACTCAAAACTGACATATTTGTACCCTAAACAAAGCAGGTTAATCTGCTTTTTTGTCTAAAAATTAAATTCATATTATGCTTGCCGGGTTTCCAGTGAACAGCATAGTGGAAACCCTCTTTTAGCTACGCTTCAATAATACTCAATACGATATTTTTCACTTCATAAATGCGCAGGCCATCTTTAGATAAATTAGCATCCCCTACTAAACGTACTTCTCCGGGTTCGCGGACAATATCGGTGATATGCACATCCAAACTCATCTGTTTGTTAAGCGGTGTAATCTGCCCGCGGTACTTCCAAATAACATTCGTGGTTGGTGCGATAAATCGGGGGTTGCTAAATCCTGCACCTAAATCATTTTTCAATGCATAAGTTTGTAACAGTTCGATGATCGCTTCAACCCCCAAAGAGCCCGGCATAACAGGATCTTGATGAAAATGGTAACGGAAGAACCAATCACCGGCATCGATCGTGCGTTCACCGTAGATGTAGGCAATATTAGCTTTACCACCGCCCTCAACAATTGCTACGCTGTCGACAAAGTTCATCTGCCCGCCCGCTAAACGGTAATGCGGTTTGCCGACCGGTGCACTGAAGAAAAGCAACTGCTTATCGGACAGGTCAAATGTTTCAATTTGTTCGGCCGGCGTTTGATTATCTGCAAACCAGGCCGAAGTGACCTTGCCGTTATCGATACCCAGTTGATTGGTTAATGACTCACGACTGAAATAACCAAATACTGCGTTACCCTGATAAAAAGTTTCTCCCTCAACAAGAAGTTCAAAAGTAAAGCTTTGAATAATTGCGCCACCAGCGATACTGGTCGTTAATAAAACCGATTTATTAACAATGGTTTTACCACGCAGGTCTATCTGCCTGAGCAGGGTGCCACTGCCGTCCAGGTTACGGAAAAAGAGATCTTTTTGCGGATATTTAAGGGTTGTGCCCATATGACCGGAAATAAAACCGTTAGGTTGTAATGCAATTTCCATGATCAGTGAATAAGGCATCCAGTTTTGATGGCTGTTCTTAGTGAAATACCATGCATCTTCGGGCACATAATATTCCGCAATACAGCTGGCCGGATTTTTAAAATCTAAGCGTTGGCCCTTTACTTCAACTACCCGGGTCACGACCTGTAAATCACCGCAGGGCGTGCGTGGTGGAATACGCCCTTTATAAACAGCAAAATCAGGACCAAAACATTTTGTTATATCGCCGGTGGCAAACTCAAACAGATGCCAGGGGGTAAACGGCGCCTGATCAGGCACGCGATTTTGTCCTGCAACAAAAGGAGCCTCAAAATGTTTGATCGGTACTACTCCTTTTTCGCGATGGGCGCTGAAATCGGATTCAACACGCATTAGCGGACGCTGGACATCTTTAAAAGGATTTATGCCGCGTTCATCAACAATAATCTCATTGCCGATTTTCTTAACCCTGTTAGCTTCCGCTTTAGCAACATGACTTTCCAAACGTCTCAGAGCCAAATCAACGGAAAGGCTCACCGGATCGACTTTAGTGCCAGCAACCGCAGGTGAAGGTATCTGTGGCAGTATTGCCTGTTTTTGTTTTACATTTTCCGGCAGGCTCACGGGATAAGGAGAACTGCTGTCCTGCTCTTTAATCTCTACGCAGAGATTTTTAAAATCAACAACGACTTTGCCATCGAGAATAATATCGATATTCGCTTTGATAAACGGGCGCGGCAACATGCCCATTTCGATGACCTCCATGCGATAAGTCAAAGTATTTATTTGCGGCAGTACCTGACCTCGACAGCGTACCGTCTGCGCCTCACCCGGCATGGGCTGGAAACGAGCATTATTTACATTGCTATTCATACCTAACCAAAGCATAAAGAACATCGCCATCTGCCCGCATCCCTCAGACATTAATGATCCCGCCATAACCTGATCATCTTTAAAATGACAAGGAAAATACCAGTGGTCAGGGTGCAAATCTTTTTCGCCCTCTAATATGCCTAAGCCCCAATGCCCTCCCCGCGGATCTATTCTGGTAATACGTTCAATCATCAGAAATTTTTCCGATGAGAATTTCAAAGAGGGGTTACGCCCCTGCTGATCGTATTGCGGGCCGAAGCAGCCCATAATATCTCCGTTTACCAGTTTGATCATATCGTTATACCCGTATTGAGTACGGTTATTGCTGATCAATGGCTGGAAATAAGACTTTTTCGCCGCAGCAAGCTGTGCTTTATCTTTATCGTTATGGATGACCCCTTTACCTTCGGCTAACTCTTCGTCAGTAAAAAATCCGGCGCAGCCGTTACGCATAATTAAGACTTTTTTATCACCGACAAAACAGTCGTAATGGAAGAAAAACAGCAGCTGTTCACCATTTTTGGCGAAAGAGTCGACGTAAATTTCATAACGTAATGTTTCACCGCCAAAGGCCATCTCTTCCAGGAAAGTTAATTCACAATCCAACAGACGGTAAACCCGCTCTCCCTTGTTTTGAAAATCGATACCAATATAGGAGATAAGCATTAAATCACACTGTCCCGATTCTACCGACACCGACCATGGAATTTGCCCGTCAATTAAAAAGGGAGCATCTATGGGAATATCGTATTCCGTTGCCATATAGGATTTTTTATACTCATTGGTGGTCGCATCTAAATCCGTCACCCGGGTCACTAACAGATAATCCGTGGTTGGCAAACGCACGCGGCGGGCATAACTATCAATAATCTTATAATCACTGCCGAAAACGTTAGCAATCTTACCTTCAGCAAATTCCACCAGATCGGCATTGCTAAAAACAATTTTCTGCGCTTTGTTATAACGCTCAACTAACTGCAGAGGTGGATAAGCATAGCCCGGCGCCCCTTGTATTTGAAAACCCGTTGGCTGTACTGCTGAGGATTGTCTACTGCCGGGCTGCATGATTTTCACAGTCTGTAACTTTTGCTCTTCCCGCAGTTCATCCGTTGCGTCTGGTTTAATTCCACCTGCAACAGGTAAACCGCGGGCGAGCTCTGCCTGCAGCGTGATTAATTTGGCTATCTGCTGTTGTGCAGCATAACGTGAACGAATAAATGCCTGATGCGTTTTTGTCTGTTGAAAGATTTCTTTACTGGTTTTGCTGTTCACTTTTACTCCAGCCTGCTCTATCGAGGTCGGTATTTCCGAAAATGGTGGTCTGCTTGTAGCCGTTGCACCGTTAACTGCTGCTAATTCTGCTGTTATCTGCAAAGATGAAAGGCAAACAGGATTGTTAATAGAAGTTAAGGGTTTAGTACCTATTTTTTCTTTGATGTTGGCAAATAGCGGATTGTTACTCTGTTTGAGAATAGACTCTTGAATATTCTCTCCTCCCAGGGTGATGGTCTTAACCAACGATGCTTTATTTTCGGTGTCTGATAAGGTCTTACGACGCGTATCATTGGTTGATGACAAAATCAGATGGGCACAACAAAGATCTTTTCCTAAGCCGTTGATCGCGGTATAAACGCCAGCTTTATCTTTGTTTAACAGTAAAGCCGTTTTGATAATGCTCGCCATACCGGAGGCATTAAAAAGATGCCCGACCTGACGTTTCACACTGTCTATTGTTGTATTGGGGTAGAGATTATTAAAGGCGGCTTTTTCTGCTTGATTATCATTTATAAAGCCACTGGCAAAAGCTTCAATATTATTGATTTGTTGAGTAGTCAGCCCAGCCGCCTGGCAAGCCTTATGCGCAGCTGTTTGTATTGCCAGGTGATCACTTCCCGGTGCAAAACTGCACGCATCTATGCTTGCATAAACCTGGTTAGGATCGGCAGCCGAACCTGGTTTAACCACAAATGCGCCCGCCCCCTCGCCAACTAACCATTGTTGGGAATCTAGTAGGTTGGGTCTGTTTGTTGCATCTTCAGAAACACGACCATAGCGTTGGCGCAAGCTGATATTTTCAAGGGAGCCGGCCAGATCAACGCCGGCTATAATAACCGCTTCAACACTGGAAGTTTGAAACAGGTTTTCCGCTATTTCCACACAGCGGTATACGGAGTTTTCTTCACTGGATACGGTAAAAGCGGGACCGGAAAAATCCCATAGTGCTGAAATACGCGACGCCATAATATTACCGATAAAACTGGTATATTGATTCAACTGCGCGGCTGATGCGATGCTCTCTTTGGCGATATTTGCCAGCATGGCCTGCTGCTCGGTAGATAACTCAATGCCCTGCTCTTGCAAACCCTGCTCAATTTGAGTAGTTAAATTCACCCGGCCACGATATTGATGCAGATCCAGCTCGACTCCCATCGCCACCAACACCGCGACATTCGTTCCGGGCATTAACTGCGCATCTTTTGCCGCATTATCGGCAACTTTCATCATTAATAACTGCTGCGGAATAAGGCAGTCCTGTTTATTGGGCGGCACTTTAAAACGTAAAAAATCAATATCGAAGTTTTCGATATAACCGCCTTTCGGCGCTTTATTTAATAATAAAGTGTCTTTAATGCTTTGGCTTTGATCCATGCCTTTCCAGCGGTTTACCGGGATTTCACGAAATGTGTCTGCATCTGTTTGTAATAGCGTATCAAAGTCGCTTAAATTAGCCACTCCGCCAAAAATACAGTCCATGCCGATAATTGCCAGCGGCTCTGCTGCTTTTGCCGTTTTATTGTCGTCTGTATAAGGAGTATTTCCCGGTTGTAAAACAAGATGGGCATTACTGCCGCCAAAACCGAAGACACTCACCCCGGCAGTGCGAGTTTTACCGCTATCAGATGGCCAATCAAGGGTTTCTGTGGGCATCTGCGCAGAGGCGAAATAGCCGTTTTTGGAGCTGATTGGATCTTTTAAACTGATAGTAGCCGGAATTTTGCCTTCATTTAATGCCCAAATCGCTTTGGTCATTCCCGGCATACCAGCAGCGGTCAACAGATGGCCAAGATTAGATTTCGCCGAGCCCAATAAAGGTTTGCTCTGATAAGCACTGAAAAAAGTTTCCATTGAACTTAATTCGACTTTATCCCCTTTAGGGGTGCCCGTCGCATGGCATTCAATATAATCCACATCTGCAGGATTGACCTGCGCATCCTGATAAGCACGCTGATAAGCCAGTACCTGCCCTTTACTGTTCGGACTTAAAACGAACTCACCTTTACCATCATTAGACAAGGCACCGCCTTTGATGATCGCATGAATTTTATCACCGTCACGTAATGCATCTTTATGGCGTTTTAATACCATCATGCCGGCACCCTCTGCTGCGAATAACCCCTGAGAGTTTTTGTCCAGAGGCGCGTGACAATCATTGCCCGGAAAAGCCTGGAAAATAGAAAAGCCCATATTAACAAAGAGCGGATCGGCGGCAGAAACCGCGCCGGCAAGCATCATATCGGACTTGCCCGTATGCAGATAATCACAGGCTAATTTAACGCTGTAACAGGATGATGCGCAGGCAGCGTCCAGGGAAAATGTGCCGCCGCCCAATCCTGCCGCCGTAGCTAATAAAGCCGATGGGAAACCGGCAATCAGGGCATTATCCGGCTGGACTGTTTGCGCTTTAGTGAAATTAGCCAGCTGCACACTGCTGCCGGTTAGCTGTTGTAATGCTTGTTCAACCACATGGCCATAGAGCGGTAAAAAAAGATGGTTTGATGTTTTTGTGGGAAAAGATAAATTGCCTAATATCAGCCCGCAATTTTGCAGTTTTTCACTGCCCCAGTAACCGGCATCGGTTAAGGCTTGCTGAGTGACATATAATCCCCATTTATTAAGATCGTCTAACTGGTTAAGGTAGCTTTTATCCAGGCTTGGAGAGATAAACGGCGCGGGATCAAATTCGAAATCGCGGATGTAACCGCCATACATGCAGTAAAATTTGTCAGCCTCACCTTTTCGGCCGAAGTATTTGGACGGCTCACATCCCAACTCTGCGGCTGTAATTTGACTGCGGTTATCCTGTTTTTTTAATAACTGCTGCCAGAAACCTTGTGGTGTTTTCGATCCGGGAAATAGATTCGCGATACCAACAACGGCAATGTTTTCCATAAATTATTCCTTTACTTAACGGCTTGTACGGGCTGAATAATAGTACCGTCGAAAAAGCTCTTTAAATTAATATCAACACCGAAACTGACTAATTTTGCAACTGCACGTGCAAAGGTAAGCTGCGGATCTGCCCCTTTGCTATTCACCGGGACAGTTAAAAAATCAGGCTGCAAATCGTTTTCTGTGAATACTGAGCTTTTTAAAATTTTGTCAGTCCAACTGCACAGGGAGCGTCCGGCGCCCATTTCAATAAACACCGCTGCCCCCTGAGCCGCTAATGTATTAATCAGACGCGGGAAATCAACAGGTTCGCACAAACACTTGGCAATGCTTACGGCGATAGCATGTTTATGTTGTGGGACAGGCAGATAACATGAACTGGAATAGATTTTAGTGTGGATCCGCTCACTGACATCCATGCTATAGAGCGCTATCATATTCTGATATTCTGTATAAGCGGGCTCACTGTGAATTGCATTAGGCATGTTCAACGCTATGGCAGTCACACCCAGACGTTTTATCACCCGCAAACAATCTTGCGGATAACCACCGATGGTTAAACTGTCCGGCGTATTTATGATGGTAATATAGACACGCTCCCCCTGTTCGATTGCCTGAGTAACGTCGCTGGCTTTGCCTTTTATCGTGTAGGTTTCCCAAATTGGCTGACAACTATCGTTGCCATCGGGCAGATTCCACTGCTCACGTAACGCAGTGAGTTCCCCGGAAAGGCGCTGCCTGAAAGTAGTTGAATTAGCTAAACGTTCACTCATCAAACCAGGATTTTTCCAGCAGCCCAACGCGGCGAACATACTCACCTCCCCCATGCTGTACCCTGCTGAAAAATCTGCATTAATATTAAATACCTGGGTAAATATTTTGCTAAAAACGCAGGCAAAACCTACCCCGCATTCAGCAATATTCGCCAAATCTTTGCGCAGATTCAGGTCTAATTCCTGTAACGCTTTGTAACTCAATGAAGTGACTGAACGGGGATGCATTAACTCATTTTTCAGGGAAGCGCCGATATTATCAGCCATGGCCAAAACATCCGGGTATATTTCAGGAAACAGATGAAACAGATCCTGCCCTAAACCAACGTAAGTTGCGCCGATAC
This sequence comes from Psychromonas sp., assembly GCF_041586535.1. GTDB lineage: Bacteria > Pseudomonadota > Gammaproteobacteria > Enterobacterales > Psychromonadaceae > Psychromonas. The sequence continues at coordinate 9,014 of NZ_JBFGZY010000079.1, forward strand.
CGGGATATAAAAAAGCAACATTGTTTTTGGCGGCCATCGGCCTGGCAGTAAAATAGCTGCCTTTTGGTGTTTTCCAATCTGTTTGCCCGGCGAAAGCGTTGTCAATGCCGCTTATTGCCAGCTTTATCTCTTTATTTAATAGCTCGCATGTCTCAGCTAACAGAACAATTTTGAACTGTTTATTTTTCTGCTGCGAAAAGAGTTGAAAACATTGTTTGGCCAAACTTTTAAAACTGCTTGTGTGTAAATCAGCAGATAAACAGTGCAGTTTTTGTAACAGCCCGGCTTGATCATTATCAGCTAAAACAAATAGAGTCAGGTCTGAGCTGGCGTTAAAACCATTACTGTGTACTAACTGATCATTATTTTCCTGCAGAACTATATGCGTATAGTGATCTGCCGATAAACAGCTAAAAGTGGCATAGCGTGATGCACCATCGGCTTTAGGAAAATCCGCTGCTGCGTGGTTAAGAAAATAAAAAGCCGACTCAGACCAGGCCTGTACCTGCTCACTTGCAGGAGATGTCCAGTCTTTAATAGCAGCCCGGTAACGCTGCTGCAGGACAAAAACACAATTCAGCAACCCGAGCAACTGCGAAAGCGAACCGTTTTCACCCAGTACACTTTTACAACAGCTGATCGCGGTATTCAACGCCGGCACATCTGCATAACCGGCAAATAGCGCGGCACTTTCCAATTCACTAAGTTGAGACTCTGCCAGCGCGGAAACTTCCACACTGTTGATCATCTCTGCAGTTACGCCTGCAGATTGCAAAGCCTGTTTAATCACCTTTGAGGGCTGTCCGCAGTTATCAGAGCTCGCAGCAGCATGCAGATAAGAATAGGTATAACAGCCCTGTGCAGCGGCAAATTCTCTGCTGGATAATAATAAACTAACAACCCCGTTATTATTGCCGTAGCCGTTAAAATCATCGGCAAAACTGATACTGGCTTTATCTTGTATTGCGTCCCGCGCAGAGTCGCTCTTAGCAGCAACCAATAGTACCGCAATATTAAATTCCGTGATTAACTGTTCAGCTAGTTTAAGTGCAGCGCCCAGGTCCGCTACACGGGTAACACTGAAATAATCCAAACCGTCAGTGTGAAGCACCCCACCGGCATCTTTAATGTGAATAACAGCCACCAGCTTCCTCGCAAGTTTGTTGGCTGTTAGCACACGATCCGCTGAAGATAAACATAGGCTCACATATTCGCTTTGCTCAAGCCGAGTATCTTTATCCTGCCGTTCACGCAGGTGCAGGCCTCCTTTATATAAAGCAGCCTCGACTCTGTCAATATTAGACAAGCCATCAAACTGCGCGTCTAAGCCAATAATGGACAACCTGCTGTTCAGGTTATAAAATGCTTGATTGCCTTTACGCTTCAAGTCGGGCATTTATTTAGCATGCCCGTGAAATAAATGATTTAAACTGGCACTGGTATTTACTTCGACGCCCGATATTTCTGCCATGATCTGCTTATTGCGGTCGATCAGCTTGATATCGGCCACGACTTTATTGGCCGCTTGTTCAGAAATAGTCAGCTGCAGGTAAAAGGCGCGATCCAGCTTAACTTCAGAATAAACTGTCCAGGATAAAGTACTGCTTGGCAAACTGCCCAAGCCCAATTGTTGGCGAACCCAAATCAATAACGCCTGATAGACAAGATCATTGGCGAAGATATTGTTTTCCTGCAGATTAAATTCACCCTGTTTTCTTTGTACCGAACCGGCAATCAAACAACTTAATAACAACCCCTGTGAATCACAATGCAGCAGGGCCTGTATCCCCTGCAGACTACTGCCGTGAAATAAGGTACCATCTTTATAAAGTGCAGCAGCATTCGCCTGTTTACCTAACACCAAGCCAGGAAGCTCGCCATAATGCAAAGGTGCAGACTGATTTTCTTTCGCCCATAATAACGTCGCCTGGTAATGAAATAGCAGGCTGCCATCCGTTTTTTCGCTGGCTATTTTAACGTTAACGCGTAAATTTTCACCTTCGGTATCAAGCGCAGCCATCTCGATAATATAATCGTCGGCCTGATTACCATCAAAGACAATACCTTTAAATAGCTGGTAGTTTTCCAGCCCCAGATAAACAAAATCAGGGTAGCTATTTTTAACGGCTTCCACCATCCAGGCAATCGCACAGACAGTCGGCAGTACCTGATGTTGACCTATCTGGTGATCTGCCAGAAAAGGATTGTCAGCCGCTAACACTTTTTTTACCAGTCGACTAACTAATGGCTTTTTAAAACTGGCCTGCGCGGCATTGTTTTCCGCTGCTATTTGACCGGACATATCGTTGCCCACCAGAATTTGCGGGCAGCGATTTGAATCCGCCGCCAGTTCATTTAATAACAATTCAGCGCCCGCAGCCATAGGAATAATGTAAACGCCGCGCTGATCAAACATACGTTTGAGTTCGGGTGTTACCATGCCGCCATCCCAAGGTCCCCAGTTAAAGCTAAGCACCTGCGTGTGAGGATATAAGCCCTTAAAACGATAAGCCGTTTTATTTAAAATCTCATTAGCCATGGCATAATCAGACTGCCCCGGGTTGCCGTAGAACCCTGCTGCAGAGGAGAACAGCACAAGGTGTTGAAGTTTATCCTGCTGGCAACAAGCTAACAGAGATAACAGCCCATCGATCTTGGTAGTGTAAACTGCGGACAATTCCGCCAACGTTTTCTGCTCAATAAATTTATCGGCTAACACCCCTGCGCCATGAATAATACCGCTCACCTCTCCCCAGAGGTCAGTAATCGGACTAACGGCAGAAAACAAACTATCGGGAGCAGTGACATCGACGCTGATATATTCAGCAATTCCCCCGACTGCATGAACAGCCTCTAGTGTTTGTTTGATTTCCCGGTTGGCTAAAACCGGACGAATAAAGGCAGCCACCGATACAGGTGTTGGTTTCTCACCCTGTGTAATCAAAGCCTGCATTGCTGCTTTTTTCAAATCATCCAGTTCTTCAATGCCCGCAGCCCAATCGGGTTCGCTTTCCTGATAATCAGAGCGGCCTAATAAAATAAACTTGCATTTATACTGTTTGGCCAAACGGATAACACACTGCGCAGTAACCCCTTTGGCACCACCACTGACCAGGAATACTGAATCCTGATCAATAGTGTTACCCGGCTGAAGGTTATAACTATCCGTTTTTTCAGCAACTAAGGTTAAACGGCCATTACTGTTAAAACCGACTTCGACAGGATTAAAGCTTTTATCATTAAGTTCATCAACAACAATATTGGCGACTTTATCTGCACAAAACTTGCTCGCCACATCAACAGCCCGGCAGAATACCGAAGGCCATTCATGGGAAAGCGTTTTGACCAAACCACTCAATCCGGTTTGCACAAGGTCCGATTTATGTTCGTTATTATCGGCGCCAAAAGCGCCGCCTTGTCGGGTTAACACCAGAAAAGATGACCGGGTTTCATTATTGTTTTTATTACCTGCCAGACCGGAAAGTTTAGCCAGCAAAAATGCTAATATTAACCCCTGCTTACTTTCCTGCGGGTATTCAATCCCGCTTATCTCGGTATCAGGATGTAAATAAACCACACTGCTCCAGAGTGACTGCGTGGCTATAATCGTGATTAGCTCATGCTCATCAGCTTCATTCAGAGCAAAAACGTTCACCTTCTCATTAAAAGGTTTGTCTGAATTAACCTTCACCCAGCTTGGTTGAATAACCGTTACCGACCAGCCTAACTGGCTTAATTTATCAGCCAGACGCACACCACAACCTTGACCATCATCGACTAATAACAGGTTTTCACCATTAACATTAGCTTCCATTTTTTCAACGCCATTGAGATGCTGCACCCCCACGGTTGAGCTTGGCGCAGGTTCAAAATCGGCAGGTTTTTCAAATTCTGCTGTCTGATTCTTCGGCAAGGCTTCAGAGCTTTGATCCTGTCTAAATTGTCCGCTCATATAGGTAACAATTTCAGCAAGGGTGCGCAGTTCGGCAAGCTCTTCCGGGTTTAATTCCGGCAAATCTTCAAGCTGATCCTGCACCGCACCAAGAATCTCCACCCGCTTAATAGAATCAATGCCCAAATCCGCTTCCATATCCATGCCCGGCTCGAGCATCTCTACCGGATAACCGGTTTTATCTGCCACCACGTCCAGCATCACGGTCTGGATCTGGCTTAAGTCTAACGCTGCTGGTGCAGAGTCTGCAGCAGATGCCGCGGGTGCCTTGCCCTGCATGTAAGTAACGATTTCAGCCAAAGTGCGCAGCTCAGCAAGATCTTCCGGATTTAATTCCGGTAAATCAGCTAGTTGATCCTGCACCGCACCAAGAATCTCCACTCGCTTAATAGAATCAATGCCCAAATCAGCTTCCATATCCATGCCCGGCTCGAGCATCTCCACCGGATAACCGGTTTTATCTGCCACCACAGCCAGCATCACCGCCTGGATCTGGCTTGAATCTGACGCGAGTGCCGCAGAAACTGCTGCAGACTCTTCAACCGTCGCAGCGGGCAGTACAACGTCTACAGATGCCGCAGGTGCTTTACCCTGCATATAAGTAATGATTTCAGCGAGGGTGCGCAGTTCGGCAAGATCCTCCGGATTTAATTCCGGTAAATCCGCTAGTTGATCCTGCACTGCACCAAGAATCTCTACCCGCTTAATAGAATCAATGCCCAAATCGGCTTCCATATCCATGCCCGGCTCGAGCATCTCCACCGGATAACCGGTTTTATCTGCTACCACAGCCAGCATCAACGCCTGGATCTGGTTTAAATCTAACGCTGCTGTTGCAGAATCTCCTGCAGGCACTGCAACTGTCTCAGCTGTTGCCGCAGGTGCTTTCCCCTGCATATAAGTGACGATTTCAGCAAGGGTGCGCAGTTCAGCAAGATCTTCCGGATTTAATTCCGGTAAATCTGCTAGTTGATCCTGCACCGCACCAAGAATCTCCACCCGTTTAATGGAATCTATGCCCAAATCGGCTTCCATATCCATGCCCAGCTCGAGCATCTCCACCGGATAGCCGGTTTTATCTGCGACCACAGCCAGCATCACTGCCTGGATCCGGCTTAGGTCTAAGGTTGCTGTCGGCGCAGCGGCTTCTGCAGGCGCTACAACATCAGCAGCGACCGCGGGTGCTTTGCCCTGCATATAAGTGACGATTTCAGCCAATGTGCGCAGCTCGGCCAGATCTTCCGGATTTAATTCCGGTAAATCTGCTAGTTGATCCTGCACCGCACCAAGAATCTCCACCCGTTTAATGGAGTCAATACCTAAATCGGCTTCCATATCCATGCCCAGCTCGAGCATCTCTGCCGGATAACCGGTTTTATCTGCTACCACGTCCAGCATCACGGTCTGGATCTGACTTAAGTCTAACGCTGCTGCTGAGGCCACTACAGGCACTGAAACTGTCTCAGCCGTTGCCGCAGGTGCTTTACCCTGCATATAAATGACGATTTCAGCAAGGGTGCGCAGTTCAGCAAGATCTTCCGGATTTAATTCCGGTAAATCTGCTAGTTGATCCTGCACCGCACCAAGAATCTCCACCCGTTTAATGGAATCTATGCCTAAATCGGCTTCCATATCCATGCCCAGCTCGAGCATCTCTGCCGGATAACCGGTTTTATCTGCTACCACGTCCAGCATCACGGTCTGGATCTGACTTAAATCTAACGCTGCTGTTGCAGAACCTTCTGTAGACACTGCAATTGTCTCAGCCGTTGTCGCAGGTGCTTTACCCTGCATATAAATGACGATTTCAGCGAGGGTGCGCAGTTCGGCAAGATCTTCCGGATTCAATTCCGGTAAATCATCAAGTTGATCCTGAACCGCACCAAGTATTTCCACCCGCTTAATAGAGTCAATACCCAAATCCGCTTCCATATCCATGCCCAGCTCGAGCATCTCTACCGGATAGCCGGTTTTATCTGCTACCACATCCAACATCACGGTCTGGATAACGGTTAAATCAACTGATCTCTCAGCTGTTTCTGCGCTGACAATATCGGATACGGGTGTCGCTGGTTGAACAGTTGTAGTCGTCACCGCGGCTTGGGCAGCAGCATCAACTGCTTGTGTATAATTGCCAGCCGTTGTTACTGTGCTTTTTGAAATTTCTGCACCAGTGCTCACCGCCGCCAGTATCTGCTGCATGTTTTCACTTTGGTTATTCAAATAAGACTCATGAACGCGCAGGGTTTCACTCTGAAAGTCATGATACATTGCTAAGGTTTTATCTAAACTTTCAGGCAATTCCGCCTTACCGGCCTGAGATGCGAGGACAGACTGAAAGGTTTTTGCATATTCTTTAGGTCCCTGCATATACTCTTCATGTACGCTTAGCAGTTGTGCCTGATGCTCTACAAATTGCCCCACACTTTGTTCAATCGATTTCACCAGATCGGCATTATTCACAACCGCATTTTGTGCTGCCACACTGCCGACAGCAGGATTCTCGAAAGACGTACCATCCGCATTAAGATAAACAACCTTCTCGACAATTTTTTCTACGATCACCTCTTTTTCAACAGGTACCTCTTTAACAATCATATTGTTATTAGGTTGCGCTTGCTGAGCACTGATTGTCCGGCCGTCATTAAGAGCATCCTGAAAGGCTTTTTTGGTTTTGTCACTGACATAGGCAGCACCGGTTAACTTCATTGCCAATGGGGATTTTTTAACCGCAGTGGTCGGACGCGGCAAAGCGTTATAGGGATCGATTTCATCAAGCTGGACACCTAATACCGCCATCTCCACTGCGGCTAAACGCAATTGTAAATCGGCTGATTTTTTAGGATTGGCATTAATCGCGATGGTGATGACATCGGACTTGTCCTGAAGAATATTATCCACTAAACGGGTTAACACATTTTTAGGGCCAAACTCGATAAAGATACGTCCACCAGCTTTATAGAGATTCTCAATTTCCTGGTTAAAATAAACCGATTCTAAAATATGTTTTTTCAGACTGCTTTTTATCAGATTCGGGTCTTCTGCGTGTGCAGCGGCAGTGCCGTTTGAGAAAACAGGTATGGCAGGAGATTTAAATTCTACACTGTCAATCACATCGGCAAAGGGTTTTTGCGCATGGCTTACCAGCTCAGTATGAAAAGCAGCCGAAACAGGCAGACGCACAACTTTATACCCTTTTTCCTGAAGCTGTTCGAAAGCGCTTAACACCTGACTTGTCTCGCCGGCAACCACAACCTGATTATTAGCGTTATAATTTGCAATAGAAATATTATCAATAGCAGCAATATCTTTGGCTATCTCAGCAGGCTCTCCGACAACAGCGATCATTGTACCGGCATCAAAATCTGTATCGTCCGGCGCAGCCATTGCCTGCCCACGGCTGCGCGCAAGCAGCATATAATCCTGATCAGAAACGACTCCCGCCGCCCATAATGCAGTTAATTCACCAAAACTATGGCCCGCGGCAAAATCGGCTTTAAAACCGGCCTGCTGGAAAGTTTTATATAAACCGGCACTGAAAGCACCAATCGCAGGTTGTGCGTATTGGGTTAAGCGTAAGGTTTCATCCTGAATCCGACGTTTTTCTGCATTGAATACGGGAACTGGGTAAGTCACTGCCGAGAGCGGCTGTAAACCATGGTCACTAAACTCTCTGTCCATCAAGGCATTCGTTTCTAACATCGACGGGAAGTTACAGCTTAAATCAGCGCCCATATTAAGATACTGAGAACCCTGACCGGAAAATAAAGCAACGATTTTTCCCTCCGTCTGCAGACCTGATTGACGGTAAAAAATACCGCTTGCGATGCTCCAAGCCGATGAATCATCCACAGAAAATTGTTTTAAGATCTGCTCAATCGCCTGCTGTGCCTGCTGTGCATTTTTAGCCACAAAAGCACAGCGTGCAGACTCTGTATCGGGCGTTAATAACGGGTTTTCAGTCACTAAGGCGTTAAAAGCATAAGGTTTAAGCTCTGTTGCTACCGCCAGTTTAGCACTCCAGGCAGACAAACTTTCTATTAAGGCGAGCTTATCAGGTGCACTGATCAAAATGGTTTGCGGAACTTCATTTAAACGGTAGCGACCCGTTTGCTTACTTTTATATTCTTCTAATACGATATGAAAATTGGTACCGCCAAAACCAAAGGAACTCACGCCTGCCCGGCGCTTAATGCCATCAGCACGCGGCATCCAGGGACGTGTTTCACTGTTGATATACAATGGCGTATTTTCAATATCCAGGTTTTTATTGGGCTGCTCCACGTTAATCGTCGGGGGAAGTACTTTATGGTGCAGTGCCAATGCTATTTTAATCAAGCCCGCAGTACCCGCCGCCGCCTTAGTATGACCAACTTGAGATTTAACCGAACCTAATGCGATATGCTGTTTCTGCTCATTATTTTCACTGAACAAGGTTGTTAATCCGGAAAACTCCGCAGCATCCCCCGCCTTGGTGCCGGTACCATGCGCTTCAACCAGACCGCAGGTTAACGGATCAAACCCTGCGTCTTGATAGGCACGCTTCAGCGCTTTAACCTGTCCCGATGGACGAGGTGCGTAAATTGATTTGAAACGACCATCCGATGAACTGCCGATCCCTTTAATAACAGAATAGATTTTATCACCGTCCCGTTCGGCATCTTGCAGACGTTTCATGGCGATCATTGCAACACCTTCGCCAATCATCATACCGTTGGAGTTTTCGTCAAAAGGACGAATATTTTCACCATCTGTAAAGGCCGGGGTTTTTGAGAAGGACATATACATAAAAGGCGAGTTATCACAGCACACGCCACCCGAAATCATCATCTCGGAGCGATACTCAAGCAGATCAGATACCGCCATTTTAATCGCCGCCAGCGAGCCGGCACAGGCAGCATCCACTACACAGTTCGTCCCGCCAAAATTAAAGCGGTTGGCAATACGTCCGGCAATCACATTACCCAGCATACCGGGAAAGGAATTCTCTTCCCATGGAATATAGGCTTTTTTAAATTTATCAATAATCATATCGCGATCGGCAGCCCCGATCCCCGATGCTTTTAATACTTTATCCAACACCGGTCCCTGCAGACGGGAAGTTAACGGGCCAATCTGTTTCTGCCCGCCACCAACGCCCAGGGTAATACCTATTTTGTCGCGATCATAACTGCTTTCATCTGCAATACCTGCATCACTAAGCACATCACGCGCCACCACCAGCGACATCAACTGGGTAATATCGGTCAGCTCCAGTATATTTGGCGGAAGGCCAAATTCCATCGGGTCAAAATCTATTTCCGGTAAAAAGCCGCCACGTTTACAATAGGTTTTATCAGCAGCTTTTTTATCTGCACTGTAATAATCATCAACCGCCCAACGATCTTCCGGCACCTCTTGTATACCGTTCACAGACTCAACAATGTTATCCCAAAATTGAGAAAGATTTTTACTTTCTGCGAAAACAGAAGCCATACCAACAATCGCGATAGGACATTCCTGCAGGCGAGAATTCAATTGCTTATGCTCAGCCGTATCGTGCTCGTTCCGGGTTTGTTCGGTAGACATTTTATTACTCCAGTTAAAAAACCTGCTGCATTAATCTTTGTCAGGCACTTACCAGACAAAAACCAGTTTGCATTAATCATTGTCAGACATTTGTCCAACTAAAACCTGCTGCATTAATCCTTGTCAGGCACTTACCAGACAAAAACCAGTTTGCATTAATCATTGTCA